>JARBCG010000008.1 GCA_028803175.1 Wolbachia sp. | reverse complement strand
CCCTGATGATTTCTTTGCTACGCACTGTTGTTTGACCTGTAAGTATTCTATATCTATACTTAGTACAGAACACTAAATGGTACTTTACTAAAGTAGTCCAACATAAAGTATATTATACTAAAGTGTTCGCCTTAAGGCTAGGATGTTAACCCACCAACTCACTACATAAATATTCTTCCTGAAGTAAATAGCTATTTTTATAGCTTTGACGAGCTATGTTTATAATGGTCAAAGTATTAGTGTATCTTTAATTATTTTGTCTACAGTGATATTGAAACTTATTTTTACTGTCTATTTATTATTAACCCCACTTTTGAAATCTGAAACGAATTTGCAACTCAAACGCATTGCAATTGTCTGTATAAACGATTCTGATAAGACAGAAGCTAATTTCTTGATATAAGAGATATAGTAGCAAATACTTTTCTTTTAAAAGTAAATTAGTTAATATGAAAAACTTGAATAATGCAATATATGAAATAATTGGTTATAAATTTAAAGACAATGCTCTATTAGAAGAAGCATTAACTCATCCAAGCATTAATAAAAAAAATAGCAAAGGCAAAACTGTAAGCTACGAAAGATTAGAGTTTTTAGGTGATAGTGTGTTAGATGTTGTTGTATCCACAATGCTATTCAAATTATTTCAAGAAGAAAAAGAGGGAGCATTGGCAAAAAGGAAAACTGATTTAGTTTGTGGCAGTACAATTGCTAATATTGCTAAAGAGATTAAGTTAGATAGTTTTATCATCATGAACAATAGTGAGCGCTGTAATGGAGGAGAGCATAACTTAAAAAATTTAGAAAACGCACTTGAAGCACTAATAGGTGCAATTTATCTTGATGGCGGGTTTCAAGGTGCCGAAGAATTTGTTAATAAATATTGGGGAGAGTTAGCTAAGAAAATGCCTAATCCTCCTCAAGATCCTAAGACTTCATTGCAAGAGTGGACTCAAAAAAATAAACTACCTTTGCCAAAATATAAAACTGTAGGACAAGATGGACCAGCACATAAGCCTGAGTTTACTATGTCAGTTTACATAAAAAATTATGATAAAGTTTTTGCATCTGCTTATAGCAAAAAAATTGCTGAACAAAAAGCTGCTGAATTGATGATGAAAAAAATCAATTGTGAAAAAGAAGAGAACAATAAAATTTAAATGAAAGTAACAGTTTACTCACTATTACTTTCTTGTTCATAGTTGAAATAAAGAAATAATTTCGAAAGTCTTTGTGTACTTAGAGTATATCATATTAAGATCTTAGTTTTATCGATTGAACTATTAATATCTACTTGTTCTACAGTTGAATTAGGTGTGGAAGGAGGTTTGGAAGTAGGTTTGCGTAGTGATAAACTATTGTCATTATCTGCATCATAATAAGATAATCTAGAAACCCCAACTATGGATTAAAAAAAGCTAAAAACGCCAATTATGGATTAGAAGAAAGCAAAAAAGCCTTGGAAATATGGTAAACTCCAGTATTCTAAAAAAACTAAGGAGGTACCAAAGAGGGAAAGAATAGCATAGAATTATTTTGCTTTGTAGATGATTTTTGCAAAATAGTAGATGAAAAATGCGCAGACAAATTACTACCTCACAGCAAAAAACCTGCCGGAATACCGGAAATTACTCATTCTGAAGCCATTACTATAATACTGTTTTATCAATAATCTAGATGCGAAATTTTAAAGCTTTTTATGTAGTATGGTGTTTAGTATGGATTACAAACATAGCTCTCACAGTACGTTTAATTTAAAGTATCATTTAGTGTTCTGTACTAAGTACAGATTAAGTAAAGATATAGAATACTTACAGGTCAAACAACAGT
>JARBCG010000007.1 GCA_028803175.1 Wolbachia sp. | reverse complement strand
ACATGTAAATATTCTATATCTGTACTTAATCTGTACTTAGTACAGAACACTAAATGGTACTTTAAATTAAACGTACTGTGAGAGCTACGTCTGTAATCCATATATAATAAAGATGATCATAAATATGTTTTGATCAATGTTTTACCTACAAAGAGTGGTACACTTACTGGAATGCCAACTCCAAATGGGCAGATTGACAGCAGTTTCTATATTCAGTTTGAGTATATATTTAAGAATTGTACAATTGATACTTCTCAGAACAATTGCAACATTTTGTAGTTGGTAAGAAATCCAACAAAAAATTTATGTATATTCTTCTTAGCTTTTACAATGCGTATTTTAAGTGAACTTTTTGTTAGCTTCTATGATTAGGAGGAGTATGACATTCATTCTCTACCTTTTCAACTTCACTTGATTTGACTTGACTACCTACTCCTTTTTTATTAGTTTTCCCTTTACCCTTACTACTTATTCTTTCTGTATTTAAACTGCCAGGATGAGTTACTTCTGTTTTATCTTTTTCCTTGTCATTAGGTGCAACTAGTTTAGCAAGAAGATCTTTTAGCTTACTCAATATTGAGGGCTTTGGTTCTTCTTGCTTTTTATGTTCTTGAGTTGTGTTTTTTTTTAAAAGCCTTTGCTCAAGCTTTTGCTCATAGCTCTCGAAATCAGGTATTCTTGGCTCTTTATGTATAGGGTTTTTATTTGTTTTTTCATATTTTATCATCTCTCATCTTATCATTTAATATATAATACATAATAATTACTAATTTATGGTTAATTGCAAGATAAAAATATTAAATGGTTGTAAGTTTTGCTGGCAAAATATAATATAGACTGAAAGTTAGAGATTTAATTTATGGGATATAATATTGCTGTTATTGGGGCTACTGGAAGGGTAGGGCATGAGGTATTGAGTATACTTACTGAATTTCAGAATGAAGGAAGAATTGTTATAGGTTCTGTCGTTGCGCTTGCATCAAGAAAATCAACAGGAAAAAAGTTAAGTTTTAGTGATGAAAATTTAACTGTTTCATGTCTTGAGGATCATAATTTTGCTGAAACTAATATTGCTATCTTTTGTGCTGGGTCTGATGTTTCCGAAGAATACGTACCTATTGCAACACAATCTGGGTGCATTGTGATAGACAACACTTCCTATTTTAGAATGAAAGAAGGCGTACCGCTAGTAATCCCGGAAATTAATCAAGAAAAAATCAAAGAATATAAAAATTATAACATAATATCTAACCCAAACTGCACTACAATACAAATGTTATTAGTACTGCACTTATTGCACAAGCAAGCAAAAATAAAAAGAATTGTTGTTTCAACTTATCAATCAACTTCTGGTACAGGTACAGCAGCCATGAATGAGCTCTGGGATCAAACAAAAAAAATATTTACGAATGAGGCTCAGAAACCAGAAGTATTTTCAAAACAAATAGCATTTAACTGCATTCCTCGTATAGGAAATTTCATGAAAAATGGTTCCACTAAAGAAGAATGGAAAATGCAAGAAGAAACAAAAAAAATTTTAAAGGAAGATATAAAAATTACTGCAACGTGTGTTAGAGTACCTGTGTTTGTTGGTCATGCTATAGCAGTGAATGTAGAGTTCCATGAGCAGATGACAGAGGAACAAGCTCGTGAGGTACTTGGCAATGCTGAAGATAATGGGGTTTTAGTGTACGATCGACATGAAGATGGCGGGTATACTACTCAAATTGATGTTGTGCAGGAAGATGCTGTGTATGTATCACGCATTAGAAAAGACAATACTATTGAACATGGGTTGAATATGTGGATAGTAGCTGATAACTTGCGCAAAGGCGCAGCATTAAATATAGTGCAGATTTTGGAAATTTTAGTAATAAGATATCTGTAGCACAAATATTCACAGCAAAATTCGGAGGAAGTTATTTAAGTTAGCTGTACATAGATAATGTTGCCTGGTGATTGATGTAAATTTAGGGTGAACTATTCAGTTGATAAAACTTAAACTAATTGATAAATTTCTAACAAAGTTATCTTTAGATAAAATGTTTTTATTAAAACCTACAAGTTTCACTTATTTTTCTCAAAAAGTACTACCTTGGCTTGGTGGTGTTTGTTTTTTATGTTTCTTAGTTGGAATGTTCTTAGCTTTGTTTTTTTCTCCGGAGGACTACAAACAAGGAGAAATTGTACGAATCATGTATCTTCATGTGCCTTCTGCGTGGCTTTCGCTTGGAATATATGGATTAATTGCATTGCTAAGTTTTATCTCATTAGTGTGGAATAATAGCATTGCAAGTGTTTTAGTGCGAGGAGCTGCTCCTGCAGGAACGATTTTTGCCGCAATATGTTTAATTACAGGGAGTATATGGGGAAAGGGCACTTGGGGCACTTGGTGGGTATGGGATGCAAGGCTTACCTCAATGTTGATTCTATTCTTCCTGTATGTCGGGTATCTTTTACTTTGGAGTGCTTTTGATAATGAAGCAAGAGCAGAGAAGTCAGCAGCAGTATTTGCAATTTTTAGTGCTATAAACATTCCCATAGTAAAATTTTCTGTGAATCTGTGGTCTACTCTGCATCAACCAGCAAGCATTATGAGAAAAGGTGGTATTGCTATTGAAGGTTCGTTGTTACTGCCACTGGTAGTTATGTTTATGTTTTGTGTCACGTTTTTTTTGGTAGTATGGATACTGTATTCACTTTATTTGATTAATTCATATAAAATAAAAAGAGAAATTAGTATAAGATATTAGATCTTTTTTCATAGTGGTAATGGGGAAAACTGGTAAATAAGATGAGATTGAATCGTGAGGATATCAGAAATTTTATTGATGAGCCTTACTTCTCCAGAGGAGAATTTTATTTCAATAACGGAATGGTGTACATATATGTGTCAGTTTGATGGAAAATGTTCTTGTCCAGCATTTGAAAATTTTGGTCCATGTGAACATGTTGTAACAACAGCTTTTTCTTTAATTCAACACAGTAGGCAGGGGTGCTTGTCGTCAGATGAATGCTCTAATTGTATTGATGAACAAGATCGCTTTGAAAGGCTGCTACTTAAAAAAACAAAGCAGGAGCTTGTTGTAATCATTCTTCATTTTAGTAGTTATTACCCAAAAATTAGATCTCTTTCATAACTCATATAGACGACTCAAGATTGTTAACCAATATGACAATTTTACAAAAAACAATTTGGAGTTCAAAAGAGTAATACCTAGGGAGTTACTGCGTCCAAAGAATGGCGCTGAATTTGTATATAATGTTGATCTTGGAGGTTTTTATGAGTAATCGTAGGGATAAAAGAAAAGAAAAATTAGAAACTAGAATTTTATCAAGCAAAGGCAGGGAATTGCTTGCTTATGAGCTGTTGGAGCTTAATGGGGATGATGGTTAAAAAAACGCATGTAAAGCAGATTATGAGTTTAAAAACTAGATGTTAAAATCATTAGAATAGCTATGAGGACTTCCTTGTTCTTAGATATACTTCTGTACATCTGTAGAGTTCATATTGCCAAATGTAACAGCAAAGTATCCTTTTGCCAAATGTGCTGCCAAAAATATCTTTTTCTTAAGTGTTCAAATTCCTGGGATAACTTGTGACTACTCTTACGATATCTACGTAGCTTGCAGTACATACTTCCCTGATAATTTCTTTGCTACGCACTGTTGTTTGACCTGTAAGTATTCTATATCTGTACTTAGTATAGAACACTAAATAGTACTTTACTAAAGTAGTCCAACACTAAAAGTATATTATACTAAAGTGTTCGCCCTAAGGCTAGTGTGTTAACCAGCCAACCTCACTACCTCCGTCTGGTGTATACAACATTATGAAAAGAGCTTACATAAATAGGTTAAATACAAAGTAAAAAAGGAAGATAAAGAGAAAAAGCTGGGGAATTGGCACACATAGATTACCA
Source organism: Wolbachia sp. (assembly GCA_028803175.1). Classification (GTDB taxonomy): domain Bacteria; phylum Pseudomonadota; class Alphaproteobacteria; order Rickettsiales; family Anaplasmataceae; genus Wolbachia. Next base: position 19,062 of record JARBCG010000007.1, on the reverse strand, counting down.
TTATTTGAGCAAAGAAAAGATATGATAGTAAATGGGAGCAAAAGGCACTATTTGGTGTGCGTAATAGATGATGCAAGCCGGATAGTATGGGCGGAAGTTTTGGAAATATTCAGAGCTTGAACGTGATGTTTGCGGTACTCAGATGCTTCAATTATATCAAGCAAAGTTACAGAATTGAATTTAAAGAAGTACTGACGGATAGTTGAATTATTAAAATACTTAATTTATTATAATTAGTATAGGCCACACCGAGCTCTTAACGGTCTTGTATCATTAAATTTTTTACAAAATTCATCAATAAATTGAGTAATCTTTACAAGATGACAAAAACGGTGAATCTTACCTAGGTTACTATAGAACCATAACTCTTTATTATATTTTGAATTACTTATAACAGGATTTAACTCAAAAAGTAAATAATCTACTGACACCAATGCAAAAATTAGAAACAAATTATGCACGAGTGTAGAACTATAAATCCAGCATGTTATATTAAAGCTTACCTCACTATTAAAGCTATCGGTCAGGCTAGATAAAAACCTAGTCTGGCCGGTTTCTCTAACTCTCTAAACCTCTACAACAATTATATAGTAATTAGCTTAATTAGTGGTTAAAACTAGTTTACTCATGGTTGATTTTACCTGTACATTTAGATAGCATAAATCATATTAATTGAAATTATTGTGCAGCTTTATAAATCGTCACTGTTACTTCTGCTAACTATACTAATTATTGTAGTCCTGAAATTGCCTGAAAACTTAGGCAATATAGTAAATTGGTCCATACCAATTCTAAATTTTGACTTATCCTTTCGTATTATATTAATATCCTTTTTATCTGTTGCATTTTTGACTATGTTGCCAGCCAAAAGCTTGAGTTTTTCAGAAATGCTATCTTTTTCTGCTTATACCATCAGCTCACTTGGTGCAATTTTATCTGAACAAGTTATATTGGTTATAATATTCTGCGAATTAATGAGTATCAGCGCATTTTTTATTATTGCAGCTGGCTGTAAAGATGAAGGACCTGCAATAAGATATGCTAGCACGCATTTTTTTGTTGGAGTTATATTAATCGCAGGGCTAGCGCTTTTACCTGTCCAAAACGAAAACATAATAATCGTAGGTTTATTAATAAACTGCGCTTGTTTTCCTTTTTCATTTTGGGTTATTGATGCATATCCTGCTACATCGCTACATGGCACTACATATCTCTCTTTATTTACTACAAAAGTTTCTTTTTTAGCAATGCTTTTACACACTTATAATCTATGGCAGAATAATGCCGAAATACTGGCATTTTTAGGTTCTATCACTGCAATTTATGGTGTTATCTTTACTTTCCTTGAACGAAATATTCGTAGATTTTTATGCTACAATGTTGTTGGACAAATGGGTCTATTAATTCTGACAGGTAGTTTGCTCAGTCCTTCAGAAAATGCTATACCGAGTTTGACACTGCATATAATTTTCTCTCTTGTTTACCAGTCATTATTGTTTGTGGTTGCTAATTCAGTTATCTCACAAATAAAATCAGTTAATTTTAACGGAATTGGAAAATTCATGTCAGTAGAAGGTATATGCGCAATAATTGCCATACTTACAATGGCTGCATTTCCTGGAACTTCTGGATTCATCAGCAAATCATATATTGCAGCTGAAATAGAAACAAATGGTATCGGCTTGAAAGTATATAAAAATTTATTTAAAGTTCTAAATCTATTACTTTACATGAGTGTCGGATTAAAGTTCTTCTATTACATATTTATTGTTAAAGGCAATTCACAATCCACAACACTAAATGGCAAAAAAATACCTATGATCACTTTAGCTTTTATATGCACTATTGCCGGCAATCCATATTTATTTATTTACAATCAGTCTTCGGTTTTTGATTTGGTATACAACACACAAAATATCTGGTCTCAATTTAACTTATTACTCTGTGCCACTTTATTATTCATTCCTCTACGCAAGTTGTTTTACCCAAGAATAAATTTTAAAATTGATGTTGATTGGATTTTTAGGGCTTTTTTACCCTATATTATCTCGTTACTCAGTAAATTGGTTTCCAGAGTGAGAGAAATATCCATTAACACACTGCAAAGCTTGACTAATTTGCTTATTAGTTCATACTTTAACAACGTTACCAAGCTTAAAGAGGTGCTTAACTATAACTCAGTAAGTTTTGTTTCAGCTGCTTCTCTCTTTTTAATCAGTATTCTGCTAGCACTATTGTGTTTAAATCATTAACCGACAGTTTAAATTCTGTATTTAACAAGCTTAAAGGGAAATCAGTTATTTCCGAAGATGACTTCAATCTTGCTATCCGTGAAATACGTATAGCTTTAATTGAAGCTGATGTTGCACTGGAAGTAGCGAAAAAATTCATTAATGACATTAAAGATAAAGTTGTTGGAGAAAAAGTCATTAAAAGTGTCTCTCCAGCACAAATGATAATTAAAATCGTCCAAGATAATTTAGTTTCGATTCTTGGATCAGAGAAAAGTGATTTAAATCTTGCAGTTAAACCTCCTGCTGTAATTATGATGATAGGTTTGCAAGGTGCAGGTAAAACAACCACTTCAGGGAAACTTGTACTAAAATTAAAAAAACGAAAGAAAAAAGTACTGCTTGCCTCTTTAGATATTTATCGACCAGCTGCCCAGAAACAGCTTGAAGTGCTATGCAAGCAGATAGATGTTCAAACCTTACCTATAGTAACAGACGAAAAACCTCTTGAGATTGCAAAGAGAGCGCTAGAAACAGCAAAAAAAGATGGGCATGATGTCCTAATACTAGATACTGCAGGTAGGCTTCATATTGATGATAATATGATGAATGAATTAAAAGCTGTAAAGGAAACAGTTGCACCTTCAGAAATTATTTTAGTTGCCGACGCTATGATAGGTCAAGATGCGGTCAATATTACTAAATCATTTAATGAAGCAATAGGTGTAACTGGTATTATTCTTACACGTATTGATGGTGATGCACGCGGTGGTGCTGCACTTTCTATGAAAATGATCACTAACTGTCCAATTAAATTTATTGCTTGTGGTGAAAAATTAAGTGACCTCGAAGACTTTTATCCAGATAGAATCGCACAAAGAATACTAAGCATGGGCGACGTAGTATCACTTGTTGAAAAGGCTGTAGAAATTGTTGGGCAAGAGGAAGTTGATAAACTACAGAATAAAATAAAAAAAGGTAAGTTTGACCTAAATGATTTAGTGGCGCAGCTAAAAACCTTGAATAAAATGGGAGGCATGGCTAGTATAATGAAATTTATTCCTAGCTCATTTACAAAAAAATTAAGTAGTGTAGTACCGGACGATAGCAAAGTAAAAAGATACATAGCTATCATAAACTCAATGACTGAAAAAGAAAGGAAAAATCCCGATATTTTAAATGGGAAAAGAAGGCTGAGAATTTCGAAAGGATCAGGAACAAACGTAACTGATGTCAATCTTCTAATTAAGCAATATAATCAAATGAGCTCTATGGTAAATAAGTTCAGTAAAGTTGACTACACCAAACTCAAAAAATCTGATTTGATGGATATGCTTGGCAAAAAGTAAAGAGTTACTACCCTTTCCAAGCAAAAAAATACTATTGTATCAAATTACTAATTATTTGTATTATTTTTAATAAAAATTATTATATTATTTATAAATATAGTTGGATAAATAGGAAGGTAATATGACCCTTGATTTTGAAAATTTCTTGGAATCATCAAGTTATAAAGAAATATATAAAATTCTACTTAATTATGTTAAAGAAAAAGGAAATGATAAGAAATCATTAACAAGGGCAATGGGATCTTTAAAAAATTACCGTATAGTAGGCAGCAACACATTTCGTAAAATAATAAATTTCAATGGTGACAATGGAAATACACTTTTGCACCATGCAGTTATTGATGGCCACACTAACTCAATAACAATACTTTTTAAATATGGTGCTAACTTTTTGATAGAAAATAATGTAAGTAAAATACCGCTCAATTTAGCTCAAGAACAATACACAAAAAATGTGCTTATCGAAGGTATGAAAAAACAATTTACTGCATAAGGTAAAGCTAAAAAGAGTCTCTTAATAGTTATACACCTTTGCTCTTTTTTAGGTGCTGTTCTTGGTACTGTGATCACTGAATTTCTTATAATTCCTGATTCTGTACAAGATTTTCCTGTTAATACTACATTTGTAATTGTGATTTCTACTGGCGCAGTTCTTGGTATAGCTATTGGATTCCTTGTAGAGCACTTGTAAAATGAAGACAAAAAACAAGCAAGAAAGATAGAAAAAGCTCCTGATGGTTCTCATAAAACGTCTATGGATGATACAACACCACCTAAAGACTCCAACTTGTATCTTCAAAGAGTAAGGAATTATAGCTAAAATGTCTTGCAGGGAAGGTGAAGCTGAATTCCAACTTACGCCAACAAGTCCGATCCATTTTTTTCAAAATATACCCAACCACAAGGTAAGAGTGCAGCAATAGCGACTTCCAAAGGTTCTGCAGCAGGTGCATAAAGTAAGTAACTTATGTAAGATAGAGCTGCTGGTGTAAGGTTACCAGTTTCTTTAAATCCAATTTTCCTTTACAGTAATAAATGTAAAGTTTGCTGCTAAGTAACTATGCTTAGTGAAGACCCCAAGAACTGTTTTATATATTCAGCACTTTGCAATCGTGCTGCAATCATTGCAAATGCATTTGCATAATTTTTTAAGTAAAAAGAGTCTTATTTTACATAATAATAAAACTTTTTCTTTGACAATGTTCCATTCATCAGCTCTTGATTGAATGGATGACTAATAATATCTTGATAAACATGTTCTGATTTTTTCCATGCTATTTCTGATAGTTTTACCATTTTTATTCCTCTATAATTTTACTAAGTGTTGGCCATAAATGATAAAAGTGATGAACCGGCCCAATCCCTTTACCAACATGTTGGTTTTGAGCGGTTTTTAAAGCTCTGCTTAAATACCTTTTTGCTATTCTACAGCTATCAAAAATATCCAAGCCAAGAGCTAAACAAGAAGCAATTGCAGCAGACAATGTACACCCTGTTCCATGAGTATTTTTAGTCACAATTCTAGGATGAATGAGCCCTTCATAATTATTATCAGCTGTAATAAGTAAGTCACATGACTCACTGCTGCCTTCTAAGTGTCCACCTTTTAGTAAAACAGACTTTGGACCGAGTTTTAGAAGTTCCTTTGCAATAGTAAACATCTCTTCTCTAGTACTAGCTTCTGTTCCTGTTAATGCCTTACTTTCTGGTAGATTCGGGGTAACTATTGTACTTATTGGAATAATTTTTTTCTTAATAGATTCAACTGCCTCCGGAAGAAGGAGATGATCACCACTTTTTGCCATCATTACTGGGTCAACTACAATTGGTATCTTAACAGTATATTTCAAGAGAAATTCTGCAACTAACCCCACAACTTCAGAATTAAATAGCATCCCTACTTTTATAACATCTGGCGTTATATCCTCAAAAATTGCTTCTAACTGATCTTTAATTGATTCCAATGGTAATGCATAACACTTCTTTACTTCCGTAGTATTTTGTACTGGCAAAGCAGTCAACACTGTCATGCCATAACAACCAAAGGCTGAGAATACCTTAAGATCCGCTTGAATACCAGCACCACCTGACCCATCAAAACCAGCAATTGAGAGAGCTTTGTATTTCATAATTTTCCTTTTATAAAACCAAAATCAGGACTATATAAAGCATTAAGAAATGCTACTTTAAAAGATCCAGATCAAGAAGCTTTTTGTGCTGCTTGTTCACCACATAAGCTGTAGAATGCAGAGGATAATAAGTTTGCTTGAAACGAGTCAGCTTTTACAGCACAAAAAGCTTCAGTAACAGAAGATAACGAACAATCCATTCCCATAATACACTCCATAAGATGTGAATCAAGAGGTAAATGCCTTGTATAGCCTTTTCTCACTATAATATCTGTTGTACCACTAACTATAATTGTTATATTATGCTTCTCGACCAAGGAGTTAGCGCTACTTTCTGCTTCTTGAGTAGTATTCTGTGACTCAACGCCAAGAGTTTTAGTTTTATTATCATCATAAAGCGATATTATCTCACTTACATTACCACGAACAACATTAACATGCTGAATAAATTCTCTATCTACTTCTGTTCGTATTTTTGTTGCTCCACAACCTACTAGGTCAGATGCTATAGGCTTTTTAAATTTTTTGGCAATTATTAATGCATGTCTTGTATTTTCTATGAAAGCATCATTAAGTATTCAAATATTAATATTGATAGAATTTGAAATAGAAATAAGTTCTTCCAACTCGTTCTTTTCTTCGGATATGATAGGAGAAGCTCCTATTGCTAATAATGCATTTGTAACAAAGTCCATAGTTACATAATTAGTTAGATTTAAGACCAAAGGTTTCAATTTTTGGATTTTTTCAACACATAATTTTATCTGCTCCAGCATATCTTTAGGCTCCATTGATAATGTTATATAGTTGTTGCAATTCTTCCTGTGGATTACTTGATTCATGAATTGCACTAATAACTGCAACTACTGGATATTTTGATAATGCAACTACTTTTTTTAAACTATCTACTCCCCATAAGGTTTTGATGTTGCTTTTAGCTTTAGTTGCAAATACTGCGTTTGCAGCAACATATGTTACTCTTATATCTAAATCATTTATTTTCTCTAACTCATCTAATGATTCAATTGAAAGACCAATTATTTTGCTTGGACCTAGTATTTCCCGTGCTTTTTCCGGATTGCTATCAGTTTCCATCTGTACCAAGCTTACATGAAAGATCAACATCGTCATTGACTAGTGGAACATTAAAAGGTGCTGAAATCGACTTTAGTCTACACCTAAATTTAAACAAAAATTCTAAAGAATCATGCTTTTCATGAAATTGTAGTGAAGTTATTCCACCTTTTGCACACTTCTTAATAAATTCAAGATATGAATCAATATTGGTATTGTAAAGCTGAGTAATCAACATGAGCTTATATGGGCATTTATATTTTTATGCTGAATCATAATATCTTCCAAACTTTATTCATACATTTGTTCAAATTTACTTATAATTGGTTTTAAACCATTCTTGTACACCACCAACTAGGCTTTTTACGTTAGAAAAACCAAGTTTTTCTAGAATTGTAACAGCTTGAAGACTACGCTTACCTGAGCTACAATAAGTAACTATTAGTTCATATTTACTATTTACCTTAAGTGTTCCTGGTAACTGAGAAAGAGGAATATTAATTCCACCTAAGTTGTAGCATCTGTGTTCTTCTGGTTCTCGTACATCTATCAACAAGACTGTAGGCATATGTTCTTTCAATTCTTCAGCTGTAATCACAAATTTGTTTAAGCAAAAAGAATTATTCATATAAGAAAAAGTAGGTAACCTCTTGCTACTACATACTTGACAGGCAGGGTCTTTACTTACGGAATAAATCTCGCAATCCATTGTTAAAACGTCTATTTGAAAAAGCTTACCCACTAAAGAGGATCCTATATTTAAAATTAATTTAATAATTTCTGTTGCTTGTATTATTCCCAAAATTCCTGACACAACACCTAATATTCCAATTTCGCTACAATTTAATAACCTCTCTTCTCCTTGATTAGCAGGAAATAAACAATTATAACAAGGTCCTTTAGGAGGGATAAAGATTGCACAGTGACCACAAAATTCTGAAACACTAGCAGAAACATTGATTTTTTGTAAAGCAAGGCAAGCATAATTAACCAAATAGCGAGTTTCAAAATTATCGCTTCCATCTGCAATAATGTCATACTGGCTGAAAATCTCATCTGCATTTTTGATTGTTAGTCTTTCTGTATAAATTTTTACGTTGATACCTTGGTTTAATTTTTTAAGTTTTTTTTTAGCTACAATAGCTTTATTTTTTTTAAGATCATCTACATTAAATAAAATCTGTCTTTGCAAGTTTGAAATATCTACTAGATCATCATCTATAATTCCTAGTGTCCCGATGCCAGCAGCTGCTAAATATACTAATAGTGGATTTCCAATTCCTCCTGCTCCTATACATAATACCTTGGCATTTTTGAGCTTCATTTGACCTGCATACCCAACTGATTTTAACGATAGATGCCGTTTATATCTTTGTAATTCTTTACTTGAAAGTTGGTTGTAATTGACCATGATTACCTTGTTTTTGTCTTAATAAAAATGCTTGTTTACAAGCTTTTAAAAATTCCAAAGCAGTTTGCTCTGTATCTATGCTACTTAATACAGCGGAAATAACAGCAACTCCATCCACTCCGCATGCCAATACAGACGGTAATTTATCAATAGAAATTCCTCCAATAGCCACCAATGGGCATTTTAAGAGTTTACGCCAATGCTGCAAATTATAGATTCCTTGTGGAGCAAAAGGCATTTTCTTAGAAGTAGTTGAAAAAATTGGGCCACAAGCTATATAAGAAGGCCTTAGAGCATAAGCTCTTGCTAATTCATAATAGCTATGAGTACTTATTCCTAGCCTTATGTTAGCTTGTACAATAGCTTTATAATCAGCATTGACTAGGTCTTCTTGTCCTAAATGTATTCCATACGCATTATATTGTATCGCTAATTTCCAGTAATCATTAACAAACAACTTAGCTTTATATTTCTCAGCAATCTTAATTCCTGTTTTTATTTCTTCTTCAAGCTCTTTTCCCTGAAGATCCTTAATACGTAGTTGGATAGTCTTAATACCTATGGCAAAAAGTTTTTCCAACCAATAATTAGAATCAACTATTGGGTAAAAAGCTAGTGCTTCTATGTCACATTGAGGGAAGCTAGGTTGATTAATTCCATCTTGCGCTGATTTAGTAATCCATGGTAAATCTTCATATGAACTTTGCCAATTATGATGAGCAATAGCTCCAGAACCTTGATCATACCCATCAGCCATTCTTATTTCTTGGCTTACATGAGATTTTCCGATCACTAGTGAATCAAGTAAACTATAATCTAAAGCCAAGCAAGCTGTTATAGCTGCAGATAAAATATCCCCAGAACCATGATTCGCTTCTTTATCAATAGTAAGCCAGTACTGTTGCCTACCGTCTGCCCAGTAGTCTTGGGAATACCCATTTGCACTATGTCCACCTTTGATTAAAACACTTTGTTCTCCGTAATTTAATAATTTCTTAGCTGCTTCCGCTACATCAGTAGAACTTTTAATAGTACAATCTAATAATTCTTCAACTTCTAAAATATTAAGTATCAATAGACTAACGTAAGGTACAATATTTTCAATTAAGTAATTTTTAGCATCTGAGTTTAATAATGGAGCACCGCTTTTAGACAGAATTATTGGATTGTATACAACATGTCCACTATAACGTCTTAAAAAGGAGGATATTTCCCGCATATCTGGTATGGAACCTAACATACCAAGTTTAATAGACTTTGGTGTCATGTCCTTTTCTAATTCAGTGATTTGAGCATTTATAACTGCAGAAACAGCAAACGTTGTATCTAACACTTTATAACTATTTTGTGTTGTTGTAGCAGTTACCACAGAACAGCCGTGAACTTCTAAAGTTTTGAAAACTTTTATATCACTTTGAATCCCTGTTCCTCCTGAATCTAATGCTATTATGGCCCACACAATAGGTCTTCTCATTTTATTGCTCCTTGCTTCCAAAATGGAGTATCAATTAACGGCGTACTTGGATTAGCCATATTTCTTGTAGGCATAATCCCAGACTTAAAAGCTTGTCTACCTGCTTGTACAGCTAAACAAAATGCCTTTGCCATTCCTATAGGATCTAACGCAAGTGCAGTTGCACTATTTAGCAGTACTCCATCAAACCCTAGTTCCATAGCTTGTATTGAATGAGAAGGAGCACCAATACCTGCATCGATAATTAATGTTGCATTAGGCAAACGTTCTCTAAGTACTCTGAGTGCAAAGGGGTTAAGTAGACCTTGTCCTGAACCAATAGGAGCACACCACGGCATTAGTACTTGGCAACCTATCTCAATTAATTTTTGACATACTATTAAATCATCGGTACAGTAAGGCAAGACTAAAAAGTTCCGTTTTATAAGTTCTTGAGCAGCTTTAACTAACTCAAATATGTTGGGTTGTAAGTTATATTCATCACCTGTAACTTCTAGCTTAATCCAGTTTGTACTAAAAATTTCTCGTGACATTTCAGCAACAGTGATTGCTTCTTTCGCTAGTCGGCAACCAGCAGTATTAGGTAATATATGACACCCTAGTCCTTTTATATAATTCCAAAAGACTTTCCCCCCTTGTTTATCTGGTGCCTGCCTTCTTAAGGAAACAGTTATAACTTGGCACTCAGAAGCTTTTATAGCTTCTTTCATAATAGAAGGGGATGGATATAATGCTGTGCCTAAGAGTAACCTACTTCTTAGAATTTGACATCCTATCTTCCATTCCATATTTTAACCTCCCTGCATAGGCGTAACTAGTTCTAGCTCGTCACCATTTCTAAGAATAGTATTATCGTAACGTGCTTGAGGAATAAACTCCCTATTAATAGCAACGGCAAAAGGCAGGGTTACCTGCTCTTCACTTTCAAGTAAGAAATCCCTAATAGTAGTGTTTGTTGGTATTGACCTTTTCTTACCATTGAACTTTATACATATCATCTTATAACCTCCTTAATATTTCTGGATAAAGAACGTATTGCATTCCCTTCTCAATAACTGATACGGCCTCTTCTACCAATACCGGTGTTAATAAAAAGCCATGTCGGTATAGGCCATTTATACTCAACAAACCTTCAGCATAAGAAATTCTTGGAAAATTATCAGGGAATGCTGGACGACAACTAACCAATGAATCAATCACTCTTGCTTCTGCAAACCCTGGGTGGACGCTGTAAGCTGCAGAAAGTAATTCTAAGGTAGTACGTACTGAAATCGGGCTTAAATCCTCACTTTCAATTTCACTTGCACCAATAATATAAACATTACCTGGACGCGGAACAATGTAAAGATGATATTTTGGATGAATTAAACGGACTGGCCTGATAATCTCTATATCTGGTGCATACAGATAAATAAGCTCGCCTCGTACTCCACGTAAGTCGGAGCACAGATTTCGAGCACCAAGACCACGGCAATCGCAAACTATGTCAAAATTGTATGTTTCAAATGAAGATATTACCTTTCCAGGTTCAACACGCTGTACATAAGTTTCACTTCTCCAAGCAATACCACTTTCAAGTAATGTGGATCGAAGAGCTGTAAGCAACATACGGTTATCAATTTGTCCTTCAAAATCACAATAGAGACCTTTACTGGCCCAATGTGATAACGCAGGCTCTAATTCTGAGATTTCATTAGGTATAAGCACTCTAACTTCTAAATTACTATGTAGTTTCATCTCCATGTGACTTTTGATACGGGTTAGTTCATTAATGTCCTGAGTATGGGATAATATTAAGCTACCTTCGTTTTGAAAATAAACAGGTTGATTTAACGTAGGTAGAATATTACACCATAGACTCATTGACTTAATTCCAAGTCTATGTATTATATTTTCGGCTTTCTCGAGTTCAGAAAAGGGAGACAGCATACCTGCTGCTGCATAACTACAACTCGCTTTACCTTCCTTGTTATCAACATCAAATAGAGTAACATGCCAACCATTTCGTAACAAATTCAGAGCTAGTGACCTTCCTACAATACCAGCCCCTACAATACCAACTGAATATACTCTCAATTTGTTTCCTCCTGTATATAAAGTTGAGATCCACGTTTACGGAATTCATAAGATTTCTCTACCATTCCATGTGCAATCGCTTTCTCAAGGCTAAGCTGATTTGCAGATGCATACTCCATAACTTTTTGGCTAATTTTCATTGAACAAAACTTAGGACCACACATTGAACAAAAATGTGCTACTTTTGCTGCTTGTTTAGGAAGTGTTTCATCGTGATAACTTTTAGCTGTATCTGGATCCAATGCAAGACTAAATTGATCTTCCCAACGGAAAGAAAACCTGGCTTTAGATAAAATATCGTCATGAACTCTTGCAGCCGGATGCCCTTTTGCTACATCAGCTGCATGAGCGGCGATTTTATAAGCAATTATGCCAGCTTTTACATCATCTTTATTTGGTAGCCCTAAGTGCTCTTTAGGTGTCACATAGCATAACAAAGCGCAACCATACCAAGCAATAATCGCAGCACCAATAGCACTAGTAATATGATCGTAACCAGGTGCAATGTCAGTAGTCAACGGGCCTAGAGTATAAAAAGGAGCTTCGTTGCAATAAAAAAGTTGCTTATCCATATTCTCTTTGATCAAATTCATAGGTATATGCCCTGGTCCCTCAACCATAACTTGCACATCATGCTTCCAAGCGATATTAGTTAATTCACCAGAAGTTTCTAGTTCAGCAAACTGAGCATCATCGTTAGCATCAGCAAGTGATCCTGGACGTAAACCATCACCTAAAGAGAAGCTTATGTCGTAAGCTTTCATAATTTCACAGATTTCATCAAAGTGTGTATAAAGGAAGCTTTCTTTATGGTGAGAAATACACCACTGAGCCATAATAGAACCACCTCGAGAAACAATACCTGTAACTCTATCAGCAGTAAGTTGAACATATCTAAGTAATACTCCAGCATGAATAGTAAAATAATCTACTCCTTGTTCTGCTTGCTCAATTAATGTATCCCTGAAAACTTCCCAGCTTAAATCCTCAGCAACACCTCCAACTTTCTCCAAAGCTTGATAAATTGGCACCGTACCTATAGGAACAGGTGAATTTCTAATTATATATTCTCTAGTTGCATGGATGTTTTTTCCTGTGGATAGATCCATGACAGTATCAGCTCCCCAATGAGTTGCCCATATTAATTTTTCTACTTCTTCAGCAATAGAAGACGTTACTGCAGAATTACCTATATTTGCATTTATTTTTACTAGAAAGTTACGACCAATAACCATAGGTTCCAGCTCGACATGGTTAATATTGGCTGGTACTATTGCTCTTCCTTGGGCTATTTCATTACGGACAAACTCTGGTGTTATAGCCTTAGGAAATTTACTGTCGGCAATTGCTTTATAGTAAGCACCTTCTTTTCTGGAGTTCTCTATGAGAGCTTCCCGGCACTGATTTTCTCGAATAGCAGCAAACTCCATTTCTTGGGTAATAACTCCCTTACGTGCATAGTGCAGTTGAGTTACTGTTGTATCCGGCTTAGCTTTTCTAGGTTTGCGTGAAAATGTATTACTATCATTAAACTCCTCATCCTTTTTTCTCATTTTACCATTATCTTCTGGTTTGATAACTCTACCTTCATACGCAACAGTATCACTGCGCATTTCAATCCAAGAACTACGTATATCAGGCAACCCATGATTAACATCAATTTTAATCTTGTGATCAGTATGAGGGCCTGAGGTATCATAAACCCTAAAAAAAGTTCCATCTGTTAGAGAAATTTCTCGCATAGGAACGTTTATATTTGGGAAATTTTTACCACTTACATATATTTTTTTAGAATTTGGTAAAGAATAAGTATTAATAACTTGTGATAGTGCTTTCGTATCTCTGCTCATTTGGTCGCTCCATATAATTATTACTTTGCATAGTCAATAATTAGTAAAGAGCGCAAATAAAAGGTTGACACCAGCAAACGCTTCTCTTTCTTACGCCAATACTAATTGGTTCAAGTTCCATGGGTTTGATTTACAAACCATCTCAGCCTAAAGGCACCCCAAGAAAAACATTCATTAACTATTATGGTAGATTGTATATAATAGATTATCTGTTTGTCTAGAAAAAATACTGTAACTTTAACTTTTATTCTGTAACTAACAAACTTTATAAAGCCATTTTATAGTTATCTTCATCTTTCGAGGAACAAGCTTTTAACTATCTATTTTTTTTCTTCATCAAGAAACTAATTAGCTTTTTTGCTATATTCTTCATCACTTATAAATTTCTCATATTTCCATATATTCTTGTTATTATTTCAGAACTTAATACAAGATACAGGCCAGTTTTTTTCTGAAGCAGTAGCTATATTTTTTCACAAATAGCCTTCTTTGATCTTACATAGTATCCTTATGCACTGTTGTTTTTTGGATTCATTTTATTAGCAGGATTTGAGGGAAAATTCTTTTTTGTTTTTATTACATTAAAAAACATTTCTTAAGATTGTTTTATGAATAGAAAAAACATAAAATTAAATTGCACAGTAAAACTATCAATATTTCTTGATTATCAATCAACTACTAAGGTAGATCCTCGCGTGTTAGAGGTGATGATTCCTTACTTTGGTAAATTTAGCAATGCACACTCACGTAGTCATTCATTTGGCTGGACTGCTGAATATGCTATTGAAAGGGCAAGGAAGTATATTACAGAATTGATAAATGCAGATAGTAAAGAAATAATATTTACTTCTGGTGCAACCGAATCAAACAACATGGCAACTAAAATGGCAATTAAAGGAGTTACAACTTTTATAAAAATAAAGGTAATCACATAACAACTGTTTGTACTGAACATAAATGCGTTCTTTACTCTTGCAGACATTTGGAAGGTGATGGTTTTGAAGTAACTTATTTACCTGTTCAGCAGAATGGTATGATAAACTTATCAAAGCTTGAAGCAGAGATTACTGATAAAACTGTCCTTGTTTCAGTGATGATGGTAAATAATGGAATAGGAATTATTCAACCTATAAAAGAAATTGGTGCAGTATGTAAAAAACATAACATATCCTTTCATACAGATGCTGCACAGGCGTTTGGCAAAATTCCAACAGATGTAAATGAGATGAATATTGATTTAATTAGTCTTTCGAGCCATAAAATTCATGGGCCGATGGGAGTAGGGGCACTGCATGTTCGTAGAAAAAAATCCTCGCGTGAGATTAACTCTATTAACTGGTAGTGGTTGGAAAGAGATAGGTATGTGTTCCGGTACAGTTTCTACTTCTCTTGCGGTTGGTTTTGGTGAAGCCGCTAGAATCGCAAGTGAAGAAATGATAGTAGAAACAACTAGGCTGGAAAAATTAAGAGACATTTTGTACAACAAAATAGAAGCATTTCCTGATGTTGTTTTAAATTGTGATTATGAAAACAGGATTCCTAGAAATTTGAATTTAAGTTTTCCTTATGTTGAAGGTGAATCACTTATCATGGCAATAAAAGATTTAGCAGTTAGTTCTGGTTCTGCATGCACTTCAGCTTCCCTTGAACCTTCATATGTTATACGTTCATTAAATAATGGTTATGATCTTGAGCACTCTTCAATTAGGTTTGGTTTAGGTCGCTTTACAACAAAAGAAGAAATTTTATATGCAGAAGATCTCGTCACTAAAAATATTGGTCAATTAAGAGAGATGAGTCCTCTTTGGGAAATGATCCAAGATGGTGTGGATTTAAATTCAGTTAAATGTGATACTCATTAGGTCTCTATCAGGAATTAGTTATTTTGTTTGTGTTATTTGGTCTACACTTAGCTTGTTTAGCAGTACAATCAATGATGTTATAGCTAAATATTTACGGTTACGTCTTAATAGTTTTGAACTGGATTTTTCCGTTTTTTATTTAGTACCGTTACTCTCATACCTTTCATTATCTATTATGGGATAAAAACTCTCAAAACAAACAACTTCATTATTCAGATAATCAGAGGAGTTTTCTTATTTCTTGGCATGATTTCCTGGAACTACGGATTAACTGTTGGCTCTGTAACCACAGCAACAATCATAATTTTCTATACCATTTATTTGTATTACTACTTGCAGTGCTCTTTTTAAACGAGAATATAATTTGGCAAAGATGGATAGTAATAATTATCTTGTTCATTGGTATTGCTATTACCTTAAAACCTAGTAATGATACCATAATTCTTATTTTTACTGTAGCTGCATTGTTTTTTTCTCTCTTAGATATAATCAATAACCATTTTCTCCACTCCACCTTCATTATTTTATTGGTAAACACCGTCTTTCTTGGTATTAATACCAACTTAATTTTATTCTTTATATTAAAAGCTTTTGCTGTTGTCGATGCCACTGCACCTGCACAATATAGATATTTTGAACTGGTGATCTCTGCAGTGGTAGCGTACCTTATATTCGGTTAGTTTCCTGATAAAACATTTGGTATGGTGCTTTAATCTTAATATCATCAATATTATTGATAATTTATTCAGAATATAAGTGCGACGTAAAAAGATTGCTATAATTTACCTCTACAAAGTTTCTTTACTGAGAAAAAATAATTATCCTGCTCAGGTGCTGGATTTTGAGCTGTAAGTAGCTTTTCACCATAGAAAATTGAATTAGTACCAGCAAGAAAACATAGTGCTTGTAGTTCATATTACATCTTTTCTCGCCCAGTTGACAAACGTATATATGATTTTTGTATCACAATTCTTGATATTGCAATTGCGTGAATAAAATCAAATGGATCAACATCAGCTACATCCTAAAGAGGAGTTCCAGGAATTTTCATCAGCATATTAATTGGTACTGATTCTGGTGGCTCATCCATATTAGCAAGAAGAATTAACGTCTTTATGCAATCCTCATTAGTTTCACCAATACCAAGAATACCAACACAGCAGACCTTGATTCCTGCACTACGTACATTTTCAGTGTATTTAAATGATCTTTAAAAGTACATGTTGTTATAATTTTATCGTAATATTCTTTAGATGTATAAACATTATAGTTATAAAAATCTAAACCAGCTTCTTTTAACATATCAGCTTGTTGATCTTTCAATAACCCAAGAGTAACACACGTTCCAACACCTAACTTTTTTACTTCTTTAACCATTTCACAGACAACTTTTAAATCTTGATCACGTGGACCACACCAAGCTGTACCAATACAGAAACGAGTACTGCCAGATTCTTTTGCACGCCTTGCTGCTTCAACTACTTAGGCAATCTCCGATAAAGACTCTTTTTTTAATCCAGTACCATAGTGTGCTGAACTTCACTAGAATTAAAGTGTTTTCTATGTTCCATTCATGCTGTATAAATTAACTAGGGAAACGGAAAGCAGAAAATTCCGTTTGCCTAGGCAAAAGTCCATTCTTTTGTCATTATCTAACTTCCTTATGAGAAAAATTATGCATCACTTATATCATAAATACTATAATATGCTGCAAAATAAAGGCAAATATCGCCAACTACCCGATACGATATTTGATACAAACTTTATCGATTTTTCCACCAATGATTACTTTGGTTTAAGTAAGTCAAAAGTGTTGTTTGAAGGAGCAAAACTTGCTGGAGAACAGTTTGGAGTAGGGTCTACTGGTTCTCGGTTGCTTTCAGGTAATAAAAAGATATTTGAGGATCTTGAAAATCAGATTGCTCAAGACAAAGGAAGTGAATCAGCTATTATTTTTAACTCAGGTTTTCAAGCTAATCTAACAGTCCTTGCAAGTCTATTAGATCAATCAGTGTTAGGTAACAAACCTATTGTTTTTTTCGATAAATTAAACCACGCTAGTTTGTATCAAGCTGTCTTCCTAAGCCATGCTGAACTTGTGCGATATAGACACAATGATATAGATCACTTAAGTAATTTACTAGCAAAATTCAAAAACGACTTGAGACCAAAGTTTATTGTTACTGAAACCATTTTTGGTATGGATGGAGATATTGTGCCAATAGAGGAAATTTTTTCTCTCAGTAAAGAATATGAAGCTTTTCTATACTTAGATGAAGCACATGCAACAGGTGTCATTGGTCATGATGGGTATGGTCTATCTACCAACGTTAATCTTCAGGAAATTCCTCATTTGGTTCTAGGTACTTTTAGTAAAGCTTTAGGATGCTTTGGCGCATATGTAGCTTGTTCTAATGTTATAAAAAACTATCTCATCAACAAATGTTCAGGATTTATCTATTCAACCTCTCTTTCTCCGATGATGATTGGGGCAGCAGATAAAGCTTGGCATTTAGTACGACATCTTGCTGATCAGCGCAAAACTCTACTTTTTAAGGCTGAAAACTTGAAAAATCATTTGCAAAACCTGGGATTTAATACAGGTAATTCAGTTACTCATATTATACCAATAATTCTAGGTGATGAAACGACTGTAATGAATGCAAAAGAAAAGCTTCTAAAACATGGTATAATTGTTTCTGCTATACGTCCACCAACTGTCCATACTGGAACGTCAAGGTTACGTATTGCACTTAATGTTAGTCATACTGAAGGTGATCTAGATCATTTAGTGCACGTTCTTCAGCAAATATGAATTACTGCTTTCTCTTTTGCCATGGCTGGGGGTTTGATCATAAATTTTTTGTGCCTCTTATAAATGAATATTTTTTTAAGAAACCTCATTACTGTTTAGATCTTGGCTATTTTGGAAAGGAAAATATAAACTTTCCAGAAAACAGTACATTTATTGGTATTGGACATTCTCTTGGTTTAATGAAGCTAGCATCTTTAAATGTAAAATTCAAGGCACTTATTGGAATACAAGCCTTTGTTAAATTTTTAGGATTTGATTCGCAATTACACAGAGAACGTGAATTGGAATTAAAAACAATGATGCGGAATTTTAAAATAAGTCCCATAGAAACCATGATGTCCTTCTACAAAAGGTGTGGTGTTAATTTAATAAACGACAATTCTTTTAATCACCTAGATAAAGTAAAATTAATGCAGGATTTAAAATTATTAACTACAACACATGAGTTGCCGTGTATGCCACTATTGATATTAGGTGCAACAGATGATACAATCGTGCCTCCGGGGCTTATCTATGATAATTTTGGTAACGATGTTAAAGTTATTATGCACAATAAAGGTCGCCATAGTTTAGGTTTACGTGAGCATAGTTTTATATATGAACAAATTGTCAATTTTTTGAGTGGAATTACAGAAAAAATACATACAGGATAATTTTAGCAGAGCAAGCTCATCTTATGATTCTGTTGCTTTAGTTCAAAAAACGCCAACTATGGATTAACCAACAAAGCAGACAGAGGAGATTATGGGCTTTTTACCCTTTAAACAATATGAAACGAGGGTGGATTATGT
>JARBCG010000041.1 GCA_028803175.1 Wolbachia sp. | reverse complement strand
GATCCATACAGAGATTTTAGGTAAAATAGATAAAAAGCTTTAAAATTTTCGCATCTGGATTGTTGATAAAACAGTATTATAGTAATGGCTTCAGATGAGTAATTTTCTGTATTCTGGAAGGTTTTTTGCTGTTATGCAGTAATTTTTCTGCACATTTTTCATCAGTTTTTTTCACAATATTGGAGTTTAACCTATTTCCCTGGCTTTTTTATTTTCTTCTAATCCATAGTTGGTGTTACCAATATTGCATGTCTTTACTTCAGCTGTATATAACAATCTATTTTAGTTAATAATTTTAATATTATTGCTAAGTTTAACTATATAGTGTAATTAATAGAATTTATATTTTATATTACATAATATTTTAACTATAAGAATAACTTCTTATATAATATTTAAGATGTTTAAAGCCTGAGTTTTATGTTATTATAGATGTAGATTTTAATATTAAAAACAATATGGTAAATATTAATATAAAAAAGCAGATTAAATGGTTTTTCGTATATATTATTGGTTTTTTAGGTAGCGGCAAGCTTTCAACAGCAACAGAACTATCCAGTGCAATAGATGCATTAATTGTAAGCACTAACAATACTCAGATTAGTTCTATATACAACAATGTTTTTAAACATGATGATCTTCTTCAAGAAGTCCAAGATAGAATATATGACATCAAAAAAATCATGTTTAATGTAATAGAAGTCTATCCGATCCATTCAAAAAATTACATATTTATTGATGAATTAATAAATAATAATAATCATGATATCGAGATGTATAATTCAATAGTAAATCTTAGTGCAAAAATGAATATTAAGATTCTTCCTGTAGTACTCATGTGTGACTTACCCATGTTAAAAAAGCGCATTGAACTAAAAAGTCAGAAAAGTCAGAGAGGAAATAAAAAAGCTACTGGTACAAGTAATGTGTTATAGAAAAATTTAAAAGTAATAACTTATTTGTGCCTCCTAATGCCATAGAGATACAAAACTCATACATGAGTATAAAAGAAGCTGCTAAGAAGACAGTAAGTCATATGTATGAATTTAGCTAACCTCATTACTAGAGCTCTTTCAAATCTACTTGAAAAAGTCTACTTTATTTAAGTAGACTTATAAAGTTGTTGCTTCATGTGCTCTTTTATACAAGTAGCGTAATGTTCGTATCTTTATTATACGAAATGTTAGAGCAAAAATGGAGTTCTTACATAACTAGTTTATAGTAAAAACTTTTAGGGAAGTTGCAGTTAGTACCAAAAAATGCCCGAGTATATTTGAGGAATATAAACAAACTTCAATAATAAAACTGACACCAGAAATTAAGTTTCAAGAAGAATTTTAATTTATAAATGATCTATAGAAATGATCTATAGATATAATATCAAAGAATACTGCAATCCTAACTAGATCAGTTAGCTTTATACTTATTTAGCCAATGATCGTTCACAGAATACAATTCACATGAAAAGCTATCATTGTTACTTTTTATACATGGACTTTTTAATTTGCGTTGCTTAGTCAGGAAACACCCTGATAACATAGACGCAACTAAAACAAAAAATAACAGCTTCTTAAACATAAAATAAATCTTTTTATTATCTTATTACATTCACTTCTCTTATTTGTAAAGATTAAGCGTACTCTCTAACTCTGATTTCTTTTTTAGCTTTTTGAGATGTAGTGTTTTTACTTGCACTATTCAGACGTAATTTTATATAGGCATCGATAATTTGAGTTGCTTCATCCTCTTTATCTCGTAAAAAATGATTAGTATCATCTATTACATGATATTCCATGTAATTACTTTTTACTGAGCTTGTCAATCTTTTTACTAACTCTGTTACATCGCCTTCTTCTGAAATTGTATCATTACTACTTTGTATTATAAGACCAGGGACCGGACAAGGAGAAAGAAAAGAAAAATCATACTTAGTAGCTGGAGGAGAAAGAGCAATGAAACCCAGTATTTCTGGACGGCGCATTGTCAATTGCAAAGCTACCCATGCTCCAAAAGAAAAACCTGCAACCCAAATTGGAACATTATTAGAATTATGCTCTTGAAGCCAATCTATGGCTACTGCAGCATCAGTTAATTCTCCTATACCCTTGTCAAAAGTACCGGTTGATTTTCCTACACCACGAAAATTAATCTTTAGTACAGAAAAGTTATTATCGACAAAAGATGTATATGTGTTATGTACCACTTTATGATTCATGCTACCGCCATACTGCGGGTGATGATGTAAAACTAATGCAACTGGTGCATCAGTATCATTGCTTTGATGATATTCACCTTCTATTTTTTCTGTTGTATTATTCAAAAAAACTTCTATCATTACAGCTCCTCAATAAAAAAACCTGCTTGACAGGTGGTACATAATTGACTAACGTGTTAGTGAATTCATACATATAACTATTTATTAATTTCACTGTTTTTGCAACAAATTTTTCATTATATTGATTTCAACAGAGCTCAGATATGCAGTTATAGTGATGTATTACTTAGCTAGCAGTGAGAAATTTTGCTCTTAAATTTTCTGAGATAGCGATAGAGATGTTTAGGTAATTATTGATATGTTAAGCGATAAGTTAGCTACTGCTTTGCCTTCTTTAAACAAAGATAGTGATTACGTGTATGCTGATTATAATGCAACTGCTCCCATCAGTGAAAATGTGAAAGAAAGTGTACTTAAAGTTTTATTAAAACAAACGCTAAACCCATCGTCATTACACAAGAAAGGACAGGAAGCAAGAAAGATTCTCCAAGATGCAAGAGACGACGTGCGCAATTTTATTGGTGTGCCAAGTGATAAAGAAATAGTTTTTACTTCTGGCGCAACCGAGGCAAATAATCTTGTTATGAAGGGGGTAAAAGGATATCAGCATGTAATTTCAGCTATAGAGCACCATTCTGTACTTAGCTCTGCATATAATCTTCACGTAGTGCCTGTTAATCTGGATGGAGTAATCAACCATGATGGATTAAAAAAAATTCTGAGTGAACTGAGAGGAAACAAAGTACTAGTTTCAGTGATGATGGCAAATAACGAAACTGGAGTTGTGCAGCCAATTAAGGAAATAGCTGAATTAGCCCATAAGTTTGGTGCAATATGTCACACTGATGCTGCTCAAAGCATTGGAAAAATTGCAGTGAATATGGGAGATTTAGGGGTGGATTTACTAACCTTATCCGCTCACAAGTTTGGTGGTATAGCAGGCAGTGGAGTTTTAATGTTTGATAAAAAATTAGAAGTAGAGTCCATTATAACAGGTGGTGGGCAAGAAAAAGGGTTGCGTGGAGGAACAGAGAATGTTG
The DNA here is from genome assembly GCA_028803175.1 of Wolbachia sp. GTDB lineage: Bacteria > Pseudomonadota > Alphaproteobacteria > Rickettsiales > Anaplasmataceae > Wolbachia. Next base: position 1,473 of record JARBCG010000041.1, on the reverse strand, counting down.
TTGCAGTTGCAGGCCTTTCTGCTGCACTGCGAAATATTCCAGATTTGTTATCGAAGATGAGCAAGGTACACGAATTGCGCGATCAGTTAGAGTTTGAACTATCGCAATTTGCAAATAATATAAAAATCTTTGGTAAAAACTCTGAAAGATTGCCGAATACGAGTTTTGTCTGTATGCCAGGAGTAAAAAGTGATATTCAGCTTATGCATTTTGATTTAAACAATATTGCAGTTAGCAATGGATCTGCGTGTTTTTCTGGTAAAGTTGAACCTTCCCATGTATTGCTTGCAATGGGAGCTACAAAAAAGCAAGCTGAGTGTTCTATTCGCATTAGCATAGGAACAGAAACTGAGCTACAAGATATAAAAAAAATAGTAGATTGTTGGTGTGATATCTACAAGAAGAGTGTTGTAATGTGAGAGATTTTTATTAGAATTTAAGCTATTGTTATCTATTTTTTTACAAATCTTTTAAATAGTTAATGTGTTAGTTATGTATAGAGATTTATTTATGACAAAAAGCATATTATCAGAAACTAAACCGTTGATATTTCAATGATTACCTGAAAGCCTTGGTAGTTCAGTGTTGAATAATGAAGATTTCTAGTACTTACAAAGATCAGTTAACTGGGCAGAAAGAGAACCACAACGCAATGTTTATTTAGTTGTAAATGGTGCAGGCTTATAACCGAAACAAATAAAAGATTTAAAAGAAAAATTCAGCACTATGCCTAATATAAAGGTAGTTGATTTTAATGAAATAGACTTAGATAAAAGAGATTTCACTTTACCAGTTCCTCAAGGAGAATTTAAAATACCTGAACCACTAAAATATAGGTATGATGAAGAGCTTGTTAAATTAAATATAGTTGCTGTAAAACTGCAGAAATTAGAATTTTTTGCAAAGAAAATACCTTTCTGAATTATTTTAGATTCAATGCGCATTGCTATACTGCACAATATTGAAAAGATTATTGAAGAGAAAAAAGCTATATATATGGATTTTGATATTCTTCCTGATGAAAAAGGACGAAATCTCAGAAAAATAAGAATGCCAAAGGGAATTTTGGTGGATAAAATGAACGATGATGCTTTTAAAGCAAGCTACACTGAAAATTCAATTATTGCTATAGATGATCAAAATAACTACATATTGCCTAATACTCTTTCTAGGGTGCAAGATACATTAAAATAGAAACTGAAAACTTGTAAATGTAAACCTGAAAAGCTCAGTGAGGAGTTCGTAAGGCAATTAAGCGAAGGCTTAGTATATGACTGTATGAAGGATAGTATAAAGTCTAAAGTCTTGTAAAGTGCTTGAGTACTTTACAAGAAGAGACTTCAGAGCTTGTAAGAACAGTAAATGAATATCAATTACAACCAGCCGAAGCTGGTTGTTAAAGAAAACGCATGTAAAGCAGATTATGAGTTTAAAAACTCGATGTTGAAATCGTTAGAATAGCTATGAGGACTT
>JARBCG010000006.1 GCA_028803175.1 Wolbachia sp. | reverse complement strand
TTTTTTATTCCCATACTACACTCCATTCATTTTTACTCGGATCAACCAATTTTTTTTTGCTCTAGTTTATGGGATGCATTATATTATGTATTCAATGAAAGCTATTAATTCTTCCGACTACGTTTGCATTTCGAGAGGAAAGTCAGAGAGTATTTAAATTTATAAGAAGGTAATCACAAGTATTCAAAAGTGTTTTATAATAAAGCAGTAAATTCTCTATTTTGTAGAGAATTTACTGTTCCAAAAGGGCGTGTGAAAATTACTAGCGAGAAAACCTGGAAGGTAAGTACTAGGACTTTGTATGGTATAAATTTAAAGAGAAAACAAAAGGATAGAATTATTAATGGATGCGATGTAAAACCGTTGTTTAATGCTGTCAAGTAAGTAGACCTGAAGGTAATAGAACATCATCTTGATAAGGTGGATAAAAACAATATTAATATTAACTTTAAAATAAAAAAGTAAAGAAAGTAATATACAATGCCATTGACCAAGGTAACCGTTTCGAAGTTATTGAGTTTTTCATCAGCAAGTTATTAGAAAAGAACCCTAATATGAAAAAACCAGATTATATAATAAATAACGACGGTTTATCAAAGTATTAGAATAGTGAAGTAGAAAAGCAGTTTATGTTGTCTGCAGGTAGCGACGCTGGAGTAAGCAGTAGTATTATAGTGTGGGAGTATTAAATAAACTGTGTCAAACCGCATTTTTAGATCAACTCAATTTTCAATCTTCCAGGAAAGAAAATATCAAGTTGGGATATGGTTAATGCCCAGTTTTGTACAGGTACTATCCATTCTTCTTCTACATCTACCTTCCTTATAGCACAATATACCAGCTTGTACAAGGCATCTATGCTGGCAAACTCTTCCTTGGTTTTGGTAAATTTCCTGATTTGCATGTATAGCCTATATATGGGATTTGTGGTGTAAATTACCCGTCTAACTAGATCAGAGTACTTAAAATAACCAGATAAATTTCCCCAATTATTCTGCCACGATTTTATAACCATAGGATATTTTGCACCACATTTTTTATTCAACTCCAATAAATAATTCTTGGCAATTTCCTTATTTGAGGCTTGATATACCTTCTTCAAATCACCTAAAAAGCTCTTTGTATCTTTGCTAGCTACATACTTCAGCGAGCTGAGTATCTGGTGCACTATACACATCTGAACTTCTGCGTTAGGAAAGACGCTGTTTATAGCTGTTGGAAAGCTTTTTAGCTAATCAACACAAGCAATAAGGATATCTTCTACTCCTCTTTCTTTCAGATCGTTTAATACTCTTAGCCAGAAGTTCGCTCATTCACCTTCAGCTTGCTTTGCACATGCACCTTCTTCAAGCAATAAATTGCCACCTAACACTTTAAAACTGCTGCTTGATTTACCACTGATGCTCGGTTTTTTAACATACTTACCACTCCTATAATAGAAAACCTACATACAAAGAACCTATAAGCTCTTAATACTTGTACTAGAATAATATATTAGAATTAATAAGCAGTCTTTTTGATTGTGTTTATCTTATCTAATGTTCTTTGTAGGATAATGCATGCTGCAATTTTATCATCTACTTCTTTTGATTTTGTAATTGATATTCCAGTGATTTTTAGAGCATAAGTTGCTATAGATGTTGAAAAGCTTTCATCCTGTAAGTACATATTTACCTTGTATTTTTTTACTATTTTGTGTGCAAATTGAGTTATTTTTTTACACCATTCATTAAACTTCTTTCGAAACTCAATTTCTAATGGTAATTTTGTTGTTGAAGTTTTTCTATGCTCATCAAACACATTTGAGTATTCTGTGGTGCTCGCATGCACTTCTCCTAAAGATTTCTCACCATAAATAGGTTTCGAAATAAGTCTATTTTCTTCTCCATCCATTTCTAATGGTAGCCCTACTACTATTGATCCAGCTTCGTTTTCTTTTAGCATTCTGTTAAAATAACCTAAATCTTTGCTTATATTGTGTCTGCGGTAAACGCTATGGGCCGTAGCTATTAGCTGTGTTTTATCGCTAAATGCTATTCCTACCTGTTTTTCACCCATATCAAGGCACATTATACGTTTGTTTTTTGGAATGGATTTAAAAAATTCATTCAAATTTTTGTGCAGCATCTATTGACATGAAAAACATTCATCATAATTTATATCCGTTTTTTGCTGCAATATTTCACTTTTTTTAAATACATCATGTGAAACCTTTTCAGCTCTCTGCATTGATTGAGATCTGCAGTAATACAGACTTTTTAATCCCTTTTTCCAAGCAAGCATATGTATTTTATGTAAATAACGCTTATGAACATTTGCAGGTAAGAATAAATTCACTGATTGAGATTGGCAAATATAAGAAGCTCTGTCGCTTGCATGCTCTATAATCCAGCATTGGTCAAGTTCATATGCAGTCTTAAACACTAACTTTTCATGCTCGCTGAGAAAATCTAAATGCTGTACAGAACCTTCATTTGTTGATATTGAAGACCATATCTTATCATTGTCTTGATTTTTTTCTGCTAATAACTTTTGTAAGAATTTATTTCGCACTACAAATGAACCTGTTAATGTTTTTTGTATGAAAACATTTGCTGCATATGGCTCTATTCCAGGTGAAGTGTTACCTGCTATAATGGAAATTGAAGCAGTTGGGGCAACAGCAAGTTTATGTGTAAATCTTTCTGTCAAGTTGAGCTCTTTAGCATCAAGGCATGGACTTTTTTCTTGGGCTAATTTTTTAGAAACTATATCTGCTTGTTCACGTAGGCGCTTAAATATTTGTTTATTCCATTGTTTTGCCACTATAGATTCAAAAGGAACCATTTTGCTTTGTAAAAATGAGTGAAAACCCATAGCACCAAGACCGATACTGCGCTCTCTCATAGCAGAATACTTTGCACGCTGCATCTCATCTGGTGCTTGCTTTATGAAATCTTCCAATACATTGTCAAGAAAACGCATAATGTCTTCTATAAAGAGTTTATTGTTCTTCCACTCCTCGTAGTACTCAAGATTTAAGGACGATAGGCAACATACAGCAGTACGTGATTTACCCAAGTGATCGTAACCAGTGGTTAAGGTAATCTCACTACACAAATTTGACATTTTAATATCCAAATTGAGTTTTTTGTAAGACTCTGGCTTATTTTCATTTGTTGCATCAAGAAAAATAATATAGGGTTCTCCAGTTTCAATTCTTGCTGTCAGTATTTTTATCCATATATCACGTGCTTTCACGGTTGAAATAACTTTATTGTCACGAGGGCTAATTAAATTCCATTCTTTATCATCTTCAATAGCTTGCATAAATTTATCTGTTACTATTACAGCATGGTGTATATTTAATGCTTTGCGATTTGGGTCACCACCTGTTGGCTTACGTAGATCTAAGAACTCTTCTATTTCTGGATGCCATACTGGAAGGTAAACTGCAGAGCTTCCTCTCCTTAGAGATCCTTGACTAATTGCAAGGGTTAAAGCATTTTGTACAACAATAAATGGTATTATTCCTGATGTTTTACCGCTACCTTTCACACTTTCTCCTATTGAGCGTAGGTTTCCCCAGTAGCTACCTATGCCTCCTCCACGTGAAGCAAGCCAAACATTTTCATTCCATAAACCAACTATTCCCTGCAAACTGTCTTCAGTTTCATTAAGGAAGCAGGAAATAGGTAAACCTCTTTTTGTGCCACCATTACTAAGTATCGGTGTTGAAGGCATGAACCACAAATTGCTCATGTAATCATAAAGACGCTGTCCATGCTCTTTATTATCAGAATAGTAGTTAGAAATACGTATGAACAAATCTTGATAGCTTTCATTTTCTATTAAATATCTATCTGATAGAACTGCTTTGCCAAAGTCAGTCAATTTACTATCTTTTTTATAGTTAATAGCAATATTATTCATAAAATTCCTTTGTTTTTTAATAATTATAATTGAGCAATAATAACGCTGTATTAAACCTTAGTTGAATTTTTTTGTCGATTCTGTAACGCAAACAAAATGCCATCAACTTGACTTCCATATATCTTACAGTAACTCATATAACTTATTTGCATATTTATTTCTTTTGCAACATGCTGAACATAACTTTCCGAGTGACGAAAATAATCTCCCTTATTTATAAAATCAATACCATCACCTTCTTTTCTTCTTGTCAAACATACAATAACTCCATTTTTACTCAAAAATCTTTTTGCCAATTCCAATTCTAACTGAAAATCATATGAATAATGTAATACCTCAGCAAAGATAATAACATCATGCTGATAACTTTTTTCTTGTTTAAGAAAATCTATTATTTCCATATGAATTAACTGATTATAAACAGGCTTACCTTTTATGAAGCACCCTCTTGCGATATTCAGCATTCTGTTTGAAATATCAATTCCTACTATGTGACTTACGACATTGTGTATTTTTAAGAAATGACCACATATTCCCGTTCCACAGCCAAGATCAAGTATATTGAGTTTAGAGGTGGAATCGTTAAAAATTTTTGTGATGATCATACATACAAGCTCATGTCCTTTATATTGTTTAGCAATTAACCAATGTTCAACAAAATATTCGCCTGTATAGTCAAAATATTGCTTTATAAGATTTTTAGGTAATTCTTTTATGGGTAACGGGTTTGTCATTTTTTTTATATAGTAAGATGCTTCTTCATGATTGTTATCTAATCTCAGTGTTTTTGTTAAATAATTATAGGCTTGATTGGTATTTCCTAGTGCAAAATGGCATCTTCCAATATTGTACCAAACCACAGGTAGGTTAGAGTAGAATATGCTGATTAACCAAAATCGTAACTTTGCGTCTGATATGTTACCTTTATAGAAGTGATATAGGCCTATCTCGATATTAGTATTTAGTAAATTTTTAGATTTTTCAAGAAGTCCTATTGTTCCTTTATGAAAAGTGTTGTATTTGTTGGTAATAAAACGTTGGGCTTGCTTAATATTAAAGATATTAACGAATTTACACGCGAAATTTAAAATGACATTTTTTATAAAAGATAAATTACTTTTCATATCTTTAAAATGCTCCGATAATGTTTGTTATCATTTTTAAGCAAAATTGACTTTTAATAAATAAAAATATTGTATCTTAATCAAAACATTTCTTCATTAATTTTAGTCTACACAATTATACTATATATTTGCTTGGATTATTGATTTAACTCACTTTTGAATTATTTAGTATATTCTTATTAGAAATATAAGTAAATATTTTATATATAAAAAAAACGTTGACATACTGTCTATTAGTTCGTAATATACGAGAAGTTAGTTTAGTTTGATGTTTGACAAGTTTTATGGTAGAGATTATTTAATCTCAATTCAATTTTAATATTTAACTCTGCATATTCTGCATGTAGTCAGTAAGTAAATTATTAAGAGCACTTGATGGATGCCTTGGCGTTAAGAGGCGATGAAGGACGTGGCAGGCTGCGATAAGCTGTGGGGAATTGTC
>JARBCG010000005.1 GCA_028803175.1 Wolbachia sp. | reverse complement strand
TTTTTTATTCCCATACTACACTCCATTCATTTTTACTCGGATCAACCAATTTTTTTTTGCTCTAGTTTATGGGATGCATTATATTATTTCGAATATTCCGTTATCAGTTCTCGTTATACTAGAAATTATATTAACATCTATCATATATGATTTACTGAGATCTGGTAAAAGTCCTATAAAACGCTTAGCAAGCATTGATTTTCCTGTGCCAGGATGCCAAACAAGAAGCATATTATGTCCACCTGTTGCTGTAATTTCAGCTGTGTATAGTCTCAGAGTATGATGGCATAAAAATCGCTTGACACATCCATATAATTTTATTAGCATCGCACGGTAGAAATGTTTTTAGAGCTCAAAATCTATTTCTAACCTGCAGGTTTTTCAATTATTTATTATAATTAATCAAAAGTGTAATGTAGTCTACTTTAGAGTATGTTATGTGCATACACATATCTGTAATAAGATACATACATTTTTCTAAATCTTTATTATCAGGAGGTTGCATGCCTAAAATTCTGAATTGCGCCTATCATTAACTTACATGTTCTTAAAATAGAGCTCTTGTATAACCAATTTATGGTGAGAAATTTTTAGGAGAAATGAAGATAAGCACCACAGAATACTTAGGGTATTTGAGAAGCAAAAGCAAATTTTAACGAGAAAATTGCCATAAGAAAGCAGGTTATGAAAGAAGTCTAATCAGACGGCGCCTATGAACGTTCTATATAATCCACAAATACCATTCCCTTTTTTTATCTATAATTTTCAATCAAACAAGGTATTCTCATGTCAAATAAATCTAATTTTACTCAAGAATTTTTTAACTGCTATATAGCAAATAGTACATCAGATGATATACAAAGATATCATTTATTATAGAGATCTGTAATATCACAAGCAGTTACAGATACAGTTACTAATTGTAAAAAAACAGAAAGCCTGATAGAAAAACATAAGGCAATTTCTTGGTTGTCAGGTTTTAGTCAAGATTTTATATATACGTGTATACTGGCAGATTATGACACAACGTATGTACAAAATAAATTAGGGTCAACTTTTAGCAAGCCGTGCCAAATAACCAAACAAAGTTTTCATAAATACTTAATGCGATCTATCACGGTCCACATCAAAAAGCATATCACGCAGTCTTTTATCTATAGCTTCTTCTATATCTTGAACTAACATTTCTTTTATTATGTTTATCTGATCTTCCACATCGTAAGTGCTATAGATTTGTTTACCATGACTACTGTTATTAAAATCGCTTTTCTTTTTTATCCTCATAGCTCTGATTATTTTTATTGCCTTTTGCTTTAAAAAAGGCTTCCAGTTTGTACTAAGGAACAATTTAAAGAGAAAATGTGGTGTAAAGAACGCTACTAATATTCTGATAGATACTCCATAACCTAAGGTATCTCTATTGTCATAGCACAACCTAAAAAAACTATATAATTCATAGAATGCATTACTTGGAGAACTAAATTCTACAGCATACCAAAAACCATTACCGAGAAACATCAGCATGATGCTAGACACATAAAGATATATTGTGAAAAGAAATAGCTCCACTGCCATATCTTTAAAACTACTAAGCATGTAGCTCAGTAACCTTAACCTATAGAAAAGTGACATCATCTTTAATCTTAATTACGGCTGAGGTGGAAGGATTCGAACCTTCGAAATGGCGGTATCAAAAACCGCTGCCTTACCGCTTGGCTACACCCCAATTACTATATATCACGCACACCAATAACATTATTAGCCCAATTAGTAAAAGATTTATTTGCTCTTCCTATCGGCACCACTGCAATAACAGGTTTATCATAAGAGTGCATTGATTCAATTTTGTCTATAATCCTATCAACTTTATCATCCATAGTTTTCATAACTGTTACTACTTCACAACTATTATTAATTTTACCTTCCCATAAATATAAAGAATTTACTTCAGGAAATATATTTACGCATACAACCAACTTATCATTCAACAACCACTCAGAAATTTTCTTCGCTTCTCCAGAACTCGAAAAAGTCGTATAAATGAAAACTAAACTACTCATTAGCAGCTGCAAAAACATTCCATTATTATACTTGCCAAAATTTATTCATCAAGAAGAAATACTACTAAGTAAAACTTATTATGTTTTTCTTAATCATTTACTTATTCATTATTTTCTCTATCATTATACATTACTTTCAAATCAAGTGGAGAAGGAAATTGTCGAAGATTGCTATTATTGATTTTGGTTCACAATTTACACAGCTAATTGCAAAACAAATCAGAGGAATGAATGTATACTGCGAAATATTTCCAAGAAGTGTAAGCTTTGAAACAATATCTAAATTCAATGGGTTTATTCTCTCTGGAGGACCAGAGTCAGTTAATAATGGAAGTTCTTCAATAAATGGAGTAGCAAACGAACTAATAAATTTTAATGAAATAACCAATGCTCCGATACTTGGAATATGCTATGGACAGCAATTAATTTGTCATTATTTCGGAGCAAAAGTAAAAGAGAATTTTAAACGAGAGTTTGGTAGAACTAAAATAAAGATATTGGAAGAGTCTCCAATCATAAAAGATATTTGGGATGTAAATTCCGAAGTAGATGTGTTGATGAATCACGCAGATAGTGTCGACACTGCACCTGAAGGATTTACTATTGTTGCATCAGGAGTAATAAATAAAACGATTGCAATAATTGTTAACGAAAAGCGTAAGATTTACTGCACTCAGTTTCATCCAGAAGTTAGACAGACAAAAAATGGTAATAATTTACTTTCTAATTTTCTAAATATTGCTAACTGCAATAGAGATTGGACAATAAAATCATTTATTGATGAGCAAAAGAAAAAAATTAAAAGTGTAGTAGGAAATAAAAAAGTTATTGCAGCAGTAAGTGGCGGAGTTGACTCAAGTGTTGCAACAGCACTGACCTATCAAGCTATAGGAAAGAAATTAAATTGCATTTTTATTGACACTGGTTTACTCAGCAAAAGTCAAAAGCAAAATATAGACATAATTAAAGAGTTCCCAATAAATTGTATTGAAAAATCAAGTTTATTTCTAGGTAGATTAAAAGGAGTCACTGATCCAGAAGAAAAGCGTAAAATTATAGGAAACACTTTCATTGAAGTATTCGAGGAAGAAGCGAAAAAAATAAGCGATATAGACTTTTTAATGCAAGGTACTATTTACTCTGATGTTATAGAATCAGGTCATGCTTCTAATGATGCAAGTACAATAAAATCCCACCACAATGTTGGCGGACTGCCAGAAAAAATGAAATTAAAACTAGTAGAACCTTTACGCTATTTATTTAAAGATGAAATCAGATCGCTTGGAAAAGAAATTGGACTTTCAGATAAGATAATATTTCAACATCCATTTCCTGGACCTGGTCTTGCTGTGCGTATTATCGGTGAAGTAACAGAAGAAAAGGTGCATATACTGCAAGAAGTTGAAGAAATATATACCAATACAATGAAAAATTATAATTTATATAGTGAAATATGGCAGGCCTTTGCCGTGCTGTTACCGATCAGAACTGTAGGAGTCATGGGAGACAGCAGGACATACGAATATGTTTGTGCTTTGAGGGCTGTAACATCTTCAGATGGTATGACAGCTGATTCATTTCCATTTGAAAATAAGAATAAACACTCATTAGTATTTTGGGATTTTTTACAGAATGTCAGCAGCATAATTGTGAATAAAGTAGCTGGCATAAGCAGAGTTGTTTATGACATAACCTCAAAAACACCTGCAACTATTGAATGGGAATGACTTAGCTACAGTTGTATGCCACCACCTGTATAACATAAAAATCCGCTAATTACACATTTGATAAGGTTCTAACTTACTATGTTGTACGAACCAGTTAAAAGAAACCTCATCTGCTACCATCTAACTAACATTTCTTTTTGCTTCAGTTAATCTTTGTGCTTCTTCCAGTAAAGCGATTATTTTTGGATTACCATATTCCTTTTTATGTAGTGAAGTGGGTTGGTTAACACCATCGCCTTAAGGCGAACACTTTAGTATAATATACTTTATGTTGGACTACTTTAGTATGGTTTAGTATGGATTACAAACATAGCTCTCACAGTACGTTTAATT
>JARBCG010000040.1 GCA_028803175.1 Wolbachia sp. | reverse complement strand
CTGGTAGTTTTTTTGCTGTTAGGTAGTAATTTGTCTGCACATTTTTCACCTACTATTTTGCAAAAATCATCTACAAAGCAAAATAATTCTATGCTACTCTTTTCCTCTTGGGCACCTCCTTCTTAGTTTTTTACAATATTGGAGTTTACCATATTTTCCCGGCTTTTTTGCTTTCTTCTAATACATAGTTGGCGTTTTAGGTTAGAAAAATCACAGGTATACATCTTCTCAAAGGAATTAGAAGTTACTAAATTGAACTATTATTTAAGTTATATAAAAGCCATGCCAGAGTTGATGCTCTTAAAGGAAAGCGGCATAGAGTATTATGTCCACTATATGCTAAATTATGTACAAAGGTTTTCCCGAAAAACTTACTATAGTTTGGTCACAATTATCTCTAAAGACAGGTATAGAAAAATCAGGATATCTACCTCAAACTCCATACGTTCCTTAACTTGAAGCGTATGGTTTATTTAATACTCTAAATTTCTCAGACAAGCATCGATTTAAAATTTCGATACCTTCATCAATTTCCTTTTTAGTGATTATTAATGGAGGCAAAATCCTTACTACTTGATCTGATGTTACTCCGACAGTAAGTAGCCCATAATGGCTTAATTCATCCGCAAATTTTTGATTATCTGTTTTAACTTTTATTCCAAGCATTAATCCTTTACGTCTCACTTCTTCTATTATTGAAAATTTTTCTTTCAAGTTTTCTAATCTTTTCTTTAAGTAATTACCTCTAGTTTCAATATTTTTTAAAAAATCATCTTTAATTAGCTCATCAAATACAGCTTCTCCGATTGAAGTTGCAAGTGGATTCCCACCAAAAGTAGAACCATGCATACCTACTGATATATATTTAGCAACTTTTTCAGTTGCAAGACAAACTCCAAGAGGGAATCCTCCTCCTATTCCTTTTGCAAGAGCACATATATCAGGTTCTATTCCTACATGTTCATATGCAAATAATTTTCCCGTCCTACCAGCACCGCATTGCACACAATCAAAGAACAATAATATATCATTTTCGTCACATAGCTTTCGTAATTCCTTCAAAAAGCTTTCACTCATTACCTTGATACCACCCTGCCCTTGTATTGGTTCTATTAATATAACGCCAATGTCATTAGCAATTGCTTTCCTCACACTTTCTATATTAGGTTCAACATTATCACACCAATCTATACATGGATTTAATAACTTGGAAAACTTGCTCTTGTCATTTGCAGCACAAGTTAAAAAAGTTCTCCCATGAAATGCACCATGAAATGTTAAAATCCTATGGCGATTTTTATTACCCTTTCCATTTTGATAGATTCTGGCAATCTTAAGCCCACACTCTACTGCTTCTGAGCCAGAATTTGCAAAAAACACAGTATCAGCAAAACTGTTAGCTATTAATTTATCTGCAAATTTTTTAGCAGTCGGTATATTGTAAGTATTTGATATATGCCATAACTTCTCTCCTTGCATTTTTAATGCATTGATTAAGTGTGGATGAGCGTGACCAAGACTATTCACAGCTATTCCAGAGTGAAAATCTACGTAATGCTTATTATTAGCGTCATACAAGAAAATACCTTTGCCATAAGAAAAATCTATGTTAATAGGAGAATAAACTGGTAATATATTGGGAAAAGCAGAAGAAGTTGTCATAAAGGTATAATATATTGAGTACTACTATTAATAGCACAAAAGTCACTATTTTACAACGAGAGGAATATGCATAAGCAAGGCAAATCGATATTTTCTATACCAAAGAAAAATAAATATATAAAAACTACTACATTATTTTCATTAATTTTTATATTTTTATTTAGCGTTATATATTTTAACTACTCGTTGAAAAATAATTTCCTTTCTTCTTAACCGTAAGTCAAATATAAACTTCAAAAACATGTTGGAGAATAGTATAATAAAAAAGTATTATTATTTACCAATGTAATAGTAGCACCAAATACAACAAAACTCTCTGTTTTAGAAAGACTAATCTATCTTATTAAGGCAATTTAGGAAACTCTG
>JARBCG010000039.1 GCA_028803175.1 Wolbachia sp. | reverse complement strand
ACAAGGAAGTCCTCATAGCTATTCTAATGATTTTAACATCGAGTTTTTAAACTCATAATCTGCTTTACATGCGTTTTTTTTAACCACAAGCTTCAGCTAGTTGTAATTGATCAACTGTAACTTCCTGATTTTCTAGTATAAATTTACTAAGCTAAGCTATATTTTGATTCTATAACCATGTCCTTTTTGGTAGCCAGAAGATGGTTTTGCTTTCCTGTTTCTTTTCACTAATCCTCTTTACTGTCATTTTTCCTTTGTCAAATACTTTTAATACTCGTTCTTGCAAGTTCTCCCTGTATGGCTTTGTCATTTTTTCCCTCTCTTTTTCTACTTTAATATACCATTATTACCATAAAAACCTATCTCGGGAAACCTTAAAGCTCTGTTATCTCATATACAACTATTATCCTTTACTATAATTATTAGCTAAATCAGCTAGTTCTACTTTCAAAATATCTTTTATACTAAATGTCTTTTTTTCTGTCACTTTGCCAATGCAAGAAAAAGTGATCTCATTGAATAATTCTTCAAATTTTTCCTGATTTTGTGGTGCAACAGTCACTAATATTCTACTTTGCGACTCAGAAAATATAATTACTTTTTCAGTTATGTGAGTATTTTTTATTTTTCCTACTGGAACTAGTGAAAGATCTATTTCAGCTCCAAGGTCACCTGCAATTAGCGACTTTGCTAAAGCAATAATTAATCCCCCTAAATTTGGTGCAATTGCAGAAGCGATAATACCAACTTCGGTTGCTTTACTGTAGCACTCATATAGTTTTTTAGCACATTCCGCATTAACCTTTGGTACATTATCATCTCCCATTCCGCTATATAGTTGATACTCGGACCTACCAAGTTCATCATAAGTTGTGCCAAGTATATATATTAAATCACCTGGAATTTTTACATCAAGCGACACTGCATTTTCAATATTTTCTATAACTCCAATTGCCGAAATGAGTAATGATGGTGGGGCAGATATTGCTATTTCATTACCGTTCTCATCATACCCTTTAAAATCGTTAAACATACTATCTTTGCCTGAGATAAAAGGGGTTTTAAATGCAGTTGCATAATCATAACAAGCTTTCACAGCTTTTTTAATTGCCACAACCTCTCTGGATTATAAGCATCGCACCAACAAAAGTTATCAAGTAATGCTAAGTGACTTATGTTTCCTCCTGCTGCTACGTAATTACGTATTGCAGTATCGATCGCACATGCTGACATATGATATGTATCAATCTCTCCGTAGCTTGAACCAAATCCTTGTGATTTTGCTACGCCGCGTATTGAAGAGAGGATAGGTCTTGAGACAATAGCTTCACTACACACTTTTCCCTTGCCTTGCAAAGGCTTTAACACTGATGACCCTTGCACCTCATGGTCATATTGCGTAATGATAAATTCTTTACTGCAGATGTTTGGTCTGCTCAGCATTTCTTTGATTTCAACTTCTATAGGAACATCAGTTGCTCTTTTTTCAATCTTGGTAGGCTCTTTCGCCCATGGCTTTGTTTTCAAATGTATTTTAGGATTGCCATAATGCATAAACTCAATTTCCATATCCATTATTACTATTCCTTTAGAGCATTTCACAATAGCTCTGCCACTGCTATTAAACTCACCAATTATGCTTACTTCTACATTATGTTTTTTCATTATTTGTTGAAGTAAAGGAAGATTTTCTTCAGGAACTGCTAAAGTCATTCTTTCTTGTGATTCTGATATCCACATTTCCCATGGAGCCATGTCACTATTTTTTAGTAGGATTTTGCTCAAATCTACTTCAAATCCATTTTGTCCCATTTCACCGATAGATGATGAAAGTCCTCCTGCTCCATTATCTGTTATTGCATTATAAAGACCAAGATCTCGCGCTTCAATAACAGCATTGGATAGTTTTTTCTGTGTTATGGGATCACCAATTTGCACGACTGTTGAAGGGCTATCTCCTGACAATGCTTCTGAAGAAAATGTTGCACCGTGAATTCCATCCCTACCAACTCTTCCACCTATAATTACAATTTTATCACTATCCTTAGGTCCTTTAACATGTGAAGGAGCACCATTTATATCACGTGGAATGATTCCCACGCTACCGACAAAAACTAACGGTTTTCCACAAAATCTATCATCAAAATACACTGATCCAAGTTGAGTCGGAATTCCAGAGCAATTCCCTCCAACATTAACACCATGAATTACTTCTTTCATTATATACTTTGGTGGTAAAATCTCATCTGTACACTCTTTGTTTCTATAAATTTTACCATTTATTTTTTTAGCAAAACAAAAATAGTAAGTGTTCATTATTGGCTCTGCGCCCTTGCCAAAACCAACTATATCACGATTCACTCCTAGTACTCCAGTCATTGAGCCACCAAACGGGTCAAGGGCCGAAGGGCTATTGTGAGTTTCAACTTTATCCACGATTAAATGCTCATCGTCAAAAATGATTCCACCTGCATTATCAGAAAAAACAGATACACACATATTAGAATTTATTTCGCGTGTTGCACGTTTAATATAGTGTACATACAGACCATCTTCTACCTCATCAATAGGAAAAGAAAAAATGTTGTGTTTACAATGCTCGGACCAAGTCTGCGCTAAAGACTCTAATTCAATGTCATAAGGATCTCGACCAAGTTTATTGAAATAATCTTTTATTGCTTTCATTGCAAGCAGTGAGAGCCCTAAAGTACCATTACCATCGATTCCATCTTTGCTTATTTTCTCGAGTTCAGAATCACTTACATTTAAGTCGACATGTTCGGCATCCTTTTTTATAGTCCTGCCTCTAGTTAAAGGATTATATTTACCATAGTATTTCCAGCTGTAACAATTACTTTCCTTGCAGATAAGTGTACAGTACTCAGTTATCGGATTAAACAGCTCTTTTATATAATCTTCGTTTGGTATATCTTCTTTACTGAGAATCAATTTTGAGCTTTTTGCCCGTATTTCATCAATGATATAGCCTTTACTTATCAAATATTCTTTAGTAATATTTCTGACCGTGCTGCCAACATTGTCGGTCATGCCAGGCAAAAAACTTATCTCAAGGCTCCAGTCAGCTTGTGGTTTTATAAACTCATATTGAGCTTTTTCCAGGCTCCCGTTATAGAGATAATAACGGCAATCTTGTATGACTTTATTGTAAAATAATTCACAAATTTCCTCGCACAACTCTAGTGTTAACTCTTCACTTATATAAACCGAGTAAACATTAACGTGATCAACTTGTGCACATTTATTTAGAACTTCTATTCTGATGTTTGTCATAATTTAGTGTATATTTTTATATATAATAACACGTTTTTATGGGCCAGGCTTGTGGTTTTTGTTTGACAATTTACAAATAAAAGTTTTAGATTTAACTATTAATGTTAACTTTTAAGGCAAGAGCAGCATATGGGACAGCTTCTGAAATTACTTCGTAAAATTTCAAAAATTATTTGGTAAGGAGTTAAAACAAGCTGGAATTGGTTAACCGGCAAAATAAAAAATACATTTAGTAGTAATAAAAATTATAGCACTGAAGCTGGAGAAGTAACATATGAATTACCAGATTATACACGGTTACTCATTGAAAAATTATCTTATAATATAAAGCCTAATATACTAAAAGATGAATTCATTTTAAAATCAATTAAAAAATATTCTGAAGCTTTTGCGCTTTTTATGTGTAATAATAAGCTGTCACTTTATTATTACACTGGGGAATTCTTGGTGGAAAAATTATCCCATTACTTACTTAGTGTACATAAGTTAATAGAATAGATGAAGAACTAATAAATATATTAAATAACAAAGGAATGTATTATGGTGGATATAAACACTATGGTAGTGATTTATACAATAATAATTCAGTAAATTTATTAAAACGTTTAACACGTAGCAATAAACGAACACTAAGCAGAGTTAAAAATCACTCAAAACTTATCAATTACAACCAGCTAAAGCTGGTGGTTAAAAAAAACGCATGTAAAGCAGATTATGAGTTTAAAAACTAGATGTTAAAATCATT
>JARBCG010000038.1 GCA_028803175.1 Wolbachia sp. | reverse complement strand
TAAAATTTAACATTCTCGTCATAGATTACCAATTAATTTATTAGTACACAATCTACCATCGTTTCATATTGTTTAAAGGGTAAAAAGCCCAGAATCTCCTCTGTATGCTTTGTTGCTTAATCCATAGTTGGCGTTTTTAGTGACTTTAAAACTGGTGTAAAAAGTGGTGCTTACGCTTATGTAGAAATCACGCTTACCAGTATGATTGTAGGATCGTTGCTTCTCACTTCTGCTCCTTATTTAATTTTGCCATTTGCTTTGTTGGTTTTGAATCCTTTAGCCTTGGGCAGGTTTTGGAGCAGCCTTTGCACTAACATCTGGAATAGGCAAAAGCATATCTAGATCTTTCACTAACTTAGTTACGGACCATAGCAAGGAAATAGGTAGAGAACTTAAGGATGCAACAGCAAACAATCGAGTAGGCCATAATAGAATAAACAATATTTCTCAACAAGGCATGAGACGTTAACAGACCTTCTTATTTAAGTGAAAAGCTAACACACACTTTTCGCTCTTATATTAATGCTTTAATACTATGATCTAAATTCACTTACTACAAAGTTAAAAAACTTTATTCTAATTATATAAAAACATAGAAGTTTTTTTCGATTTCAATATAATCTCAGTTTTATTTGAGTAAAATGGTGAGTTACTTGGTTGATTGTGTTTTAGCACCTCTTTCCTTGTCATTTTTGATGACTGAAAATTATTTATTAATCACAGCATTAATTCCGCTTATAAGTGCATTAATCATTTTCCTTACTGGCAAATGGCACAAAGTAAGCGATGGCACTACTATTGCATCTTCTATACTCTTATTCATGTATGTATGCATATGTACTTTATGTTGGGCGTATGGGGATCACACTCAATTTATCCTCATGGATTTTGATGATAATTTGCACATTAGTTTAAGGTTAGAGTCAACAGGGGTGGTTTTTAGTTTGCTAATATCGTTCTTGTGGATATTAACAAGTATATATGCAATATGCTATATGCAGAATAACTATCCTAGCAGTAATTATTCAAATTTTTTGTGCTTCCTCTCAATCTCAATAAGCTGTGCAATGTTTATTGCTTTTTCTGGAGATTTACTTACTACATTTGTTTTTTACGAACTTCTGACTATAAGCACCTATCCTCTAGTTACTTACAATTCAACAAGTGAGTCAATTATTGCCGGGCGCTATTATTTTGGTATATTGTTTTTTTCTTCTTTAATACTGTTTTTCCCTGCAATAGGGATATTGTACAATGAATTTCACACTTTAGATTTTATAAATGGTGGGATATTTAAATTTGATACTTCGCTCACTACTTTCGCTGCAGTTTGTTTTGCTATGCTGATTTATGGAATAGGAAAAGCTGCATTAATGCCTATACATTTTTGGCTACCAAAAGCAATGGTTGCACCAACTCCTGTGAGTGCATTACTACATGCTGTTGCTGTTGTAAAGTCTGGGGTGTTTATCATCATAAAAGTCATACTATATACCTTTGGCGTTGATAACCTGCAGCATTTTGTGCAACAAAATTGGTTTGCTGGAGGGTGGCTACCATACGCTGCTGGATTCACCATAATTGTTGCATCACTTACTGCACTAAAGCAAAAATAATTAAAAAAATTGCTTGCGTATTCTACTGTTTCTCAACTCTCATATATAATCTTATGTGCTTCAGTCTTTAGTGACCTGAGTACACGAGTTGCAATTTTCCAGTTAGTTTGCCATGCATTTGCAAAAATCACTTTATTTTTTATTGCAGGTGCAATAATCACAAAAACTGGTGAAAAATATACATATAGGATACATGGTATAGGGCTCAGTATGCCGTTTGCTATGACAGCATTTACTATAGGTGCATTATCTATGATAGGAGTGCCACCTGCTCCTACTTTTTGGAGTAAATTGCTTATTTTTCAAGCTATTTTTGACTCTGGCAACACAATACTATCTATATTCATAGTTTTGGTGTTGATCATTAGCACCTTACTAAACACTCTATATTTTTTACCAATAATTTATAATGCTTTTTTCTCTAAACCTTCTCAGAATTTCTTTATTAAGAATACACCTATTTTTTTAGTTTTACCGCCAATTATTACCGCTATATGCACTTTGATTATCTTTTTCAGCTATCAAGTTATACTTTGAACAACAGTGATACAACGACATCATTAACTCCTATTCTGAATTCACTAGCAAAAAAGCGCGGGTAATGGAAGGATTTTGCGTTTTATGAATAAATGCAAAAAGAATCTGAGAAGAACATTTATTGGAAACGTAAAGTGGCTTAAAAAGCTATAATACTCAATACTTGA
Source organism: Wolbachia sp. (assembly GCA_028803175.1). GTDB lineage: Bacteria > Pseudomonadota > Alphaproteobacteria > Rickettsiales > Anaplasmataceae > Wolbachia. The sequence goes on along the minus strand of JARBCG010000038.1, from coordinate 3,860 downwards.
TCAAGTATATTAATAAGTAAGTAAAATTTAATATAATTTTATTATATTTTATATTTATCAATTACAATCAACTAAAAAAGCTGGTGGTTTGAAACGCATGTAGAGCAGATTATGAGTTTAAAAACTCGATGTTAAAATAATTAGAATAGCTATTAGGACTTCATTGTTCTTCGATATACTTCTGTACATCTATAGAATTCACATTGCCAACTGTAACAGAAGGTTGCAGAAGAACAACAAGAAGCCTCTTCATCAAGCTGAACTTAAAACTATCTTAATGTATTTAACTAGGAAGTTGCAGTTTTAAACTTAAATATTCTTTTGCTTGATCAGTTAAAACACGTCCTCTAGGTGTGCGTTTTATAAAACTAATTTTTATTAAATAGGGTTCCACTGTTTCTTCAATATTGCCAACATCTTCGGACAGTGCAATAGATATGGTGTCAATTCCAACTGGACCAGAAGTATTAAGTAAAAATCTTAAATAATCCATATCGAGTTTATTGAGTCCCACTTTATCTACACCTAATTTTAGCAATGCAGAATCAGCAATTTCGTAAGTAATTTTCTTATTATTTTCTATTTCAACAAAGTCCCTTATTCTTCTGAGCAATCTGAGAGCAATTCTTGGAGTACCGCGTGCACGGCAGGCAATCTCCTGTGCAGCACCTTTTTCAATTTCAGTAGCCAGAACTTTAGCTCCTCTTATTATAATGTTTACTAACTCTGAAAAAGTATAAAATTCAAGATGCATAGGAATTCCAAATCGGTCTCTAAGTGGTGCGGAAAGCAATCCAAGGCGTGTTGTTGCACCAATCAACGTAAATGTAGGCAAATCAATCCTTAGAGTTCGAGTAGATGGACCCCCACCAACTAATATATCTAAGCAAAAATCCTCCATAGCGGTATAAAGAACTTCTTCAATGCTGCTATTTAACCTATGAATCTCATCAATAAACAAAACATCTTTTGCATTTAAAGTTGTGAGCACTGCAGCTAGATCTCCAGCTTTACTAAGAAGCGGACCGGAAGTTGCACGAAAACTGACTCTTAATTCCTTGGAAACAATTTGAGCCAAAGTTGTTTTACCAAGCCCTGGAGGACCATAAAGTAGAACATGATCTAAGGCTTCAGTTCTTGTCTGTGCAGCGTTTATAAATACTTTTAAATTTTGTATTATATCCTTCTGTCCAACAAAATCATCTAATTGTTCTGGTCTGATATTAATGTTACGTACATCTTCCGCATATTCCTTACCACATGATACTAATTTCATAATGTTGATAGATCCTTAAGTGCCATGCGAATAATATCTCTAGTTTCTAGATTTGGTGATTCATCCTGTATTTTTTTTATAGTATGATAAGCTTTAATTTTTTCATAGCCAAGATTGATCAAAGCTGAAATCGCATCTTCTTTTACTGGATTATGGTTACTGTTGTTTGTTTCTAACTTGCTCACTTTCCCATGTAATTCAGTGATAATCCGATTTACGAGCTTTGTACCTAAGCCACTCATCTTTAGTAAATTTTTATTTTCATTTGCCACTGCCAAAAAAAATTGCTCTGGTGTTAGCTTACCTAAAATTGACATTGCAGTTTTGTAACTTACTCCATTTACTTTAACAAGCAAACGTAAACATGATTGTTCCTCTTTATTTATAAAGCCATATAATTGAGCAACATTTTCTCTGCTGTTTGAGTAAGTCTCAATAAGTAATTTAACTTTATTTCCAACAGAACACGCACTTAAAACCTTTACTGAAAGATATACAATATAGCCGACATCATTTACATTTAAGATTATGTGATCACTATGAATTTCATCCACTGTTCCGCTTAGATTCCCTATCACTTTTAATAAACTCCTTTAAAATTATTACATACAACTGTCATTCAAGTGGTGTAATGCTAAAATTCATTCTACATTATTACTATTTTTTTTCAATATTATCTAATACGAACATATTTGTATTGGACACTAATCCAAACGTTGCAACTAAAATGCTCTATGACAAGCTGTGGTAAAAATGCTTTTAGAAACTTCTCAACTTTCATATGGAATATATGAAAGAGAAATGTCGTTTTGCTAAATGGGAAAATGGTAGAGAAAAGCCATGATGTTTGAAAAAATTTAAAAATAAATAATTACTTCCTTCTTTTTTCTTTATTAGTAAACTATGCTTATTGTAAGAGAGTGTATGTGTAGTTTAGAGAAAAATACCTAATGATTAGTGAAGAAGTCATAAAAAAGCATTTAAAAAAAGTGATAAATCGAGAAAGCAGTAAAGATGTGATTTCGCTTGGCATCGTATCTTCAATCGTTATCAAGGGTGGACATGTAGGTTTTGCCCTTGAGCTTTCAGATAAGAAACAAGGGAATAAAATAGAAGAATTAAGAAGAGAGTGTGAGCAAGCTGTTAAATCAATACCAGGTGTAACAAAAGTTACTGTAGTTACCACTAATATTTCAGCTCAAAAACAACCTGCACAAACAAAGTTGTCATCAGAAATTGAGTTTCGAAAGAAGTCTATTGAAGATGTAAAAAAAATAATCATTATTGCTTCAGGTAAAGGAGGCGTGGGAAAATCTACAGTTGCGCTAAATTTTGCTTTATCTTTAGTAAAATTAAAGTATAAAACTGCACTAGTTGATGCAGACATATATGGCCCTTCAATTCCACAAATGCTCGGCGCTAAAAAGTTAAAGCCAGAGATACTGGGCGGTAAAATAATACCTATAGAAAAATATGGACTTCAAACTGTTTCAATCGGTTATTTAATTGATAAGGATCGTGCAGCGATATGGCGTGGACCTATGGTCACAAAAGCACTTTATAACTTGCTCATGGGAACTAAATGGTCTGACATAGAATATTTGATAATCGATACACCACCAGGCACTGGTGATGTGCATTTGAGTCTGATGGAACAATTTAATTTAACCGGTGCAATAATAGTTTCAACCCCGCAAGAACTTGCATTGATTGATGCACGCAAGGCTTATGATATGTTCAAAAATTAAGTGTGCCAATTATTGGTATTATAGAAAATATGAGCTACCTAATTCAGAATGATTCAAAAATGTATATATTTGGCAAAGAAGGTGTAAAAAAAATGTCTGAGGAATTGGGTGTTAAGCTTTTAGGTAGAATTCCAATAGATTCGAGTATATGTCAAGCTTCTGATTGTGGAAATCCTTTGATGTTAAACGAAGATTTAGTAGAGATTTATGAGGATATTGCTCGGGTTAGCTTAAGATATTCATAAATAATGATCTTTTTCATAATCTTTCCTATAACTACAAACCCTTACATAAGACATCTGAAGCACTGATTGACTAATTCTATAACTGTAAGCTTGAATAAACTATTTGGTTGCTGTTCACTAAGAAAATTCTTTTCATTATAATCCTTCAATTTTTTTTGACCACAACTCAAATATCCATTCTCGTACTATCTCACCATCATACTTAGCAGCATTCTGCCTGTCACATAATTTTTTAAAATGTATCTCGTCATTAATAAGTAAATTCTTTACTAGCAAATAATTATTATAAGACACCTTCCAATTGCGATTTATTGATTTATAACAATCACTATAATTCTCTTTTCCATATTAGCATTCTAATTCATCGTAAATAAATGCTTATATGAATCACAGTATATTGAAGTCTTTTGTACAATATTTTGGTGCTCATTTTTACAAGCCATAATTTCTAATAGGCGGAGTATACCTGACTTTCTATATATCAAATACAACCGGCTAAAGCTGGTGGTTAAAAAAAACGCATGTAAAGCAGATTATGAGTTTAAAAACTCGATGTTAAAATCATTAGAATAGCTATGAGGACTTCCTTGT
>JARBCG010000037.1 GCA_028803175.1 Wolbachia sp. | reverse complement strand
TCCTTTATTCTTGCAGGTTTTTTGCTGTTAGGTAATAATTTGTCTGCACATTTTTCATCTACTATTTTGCAAAAATCATCCACAAAGCAAAATAATTCTATGCTATTCTTTCCATCTGGGGTACCTCCTTAGTTTTTTTTACAATATTGGAGTTTACCATATTTCCCTGGCTTTTTTGCTTTCTTCTAATCCATAGTTAGCGTTAAAGAGGTAAGAAAATTAATAAATATCAACAAAGGTGCTAATGAAATTAAAAGCATTTGGTATATGTAGCTGAGCAAAAACTTAGCTACATTGAAAAGTGGACTTTTTTCGAAACTTATTTATGATGAGAAACCTTTAGGAGAACATACAGACTTTGACAACAAAATTGTCAGCAGAAATTGAGTTCCGAAAGAAGTTTAGTATTGAGAAACTCTTCCACACAGCCAATTACTTCAGAATCTGGAAATTGATTTTTAAACCAAGTGTACTGGCGTTTTGCATAGTGCCTTATGTTAGTTTGTGAAATTTGTATTGCTTCTTCTAGAGTGATCTCATTCTTTAAGTACCTTATAATTTCTTGTACTCCATGTGCCTTCATGGCTGGTAGACATGGATCTAGATTCATGCTAAGTAACTTTTTCACCTCATCAATTGCTCCACTTTCAATCATCATTATAAAACGAGAATTTATTTTGTGATATACATATTCTCGATCAGGTAAGATCGTATATATTTTAAAGTTATTAAACAAAGAGGGATTTGTATTTTCTTGCCACATAAACATTGACTTACCGGTTTCTATGATAATCTCAAGTGCTCTTGAAAGGCGATGAGAATCATTCATGAATATTTTATCCTGAATTTTTAGGTCTTTATTTAATACTAATTTATAAAACTCTTCTTTACTTAAGTTTTTGTTTAGTTCATTTACATTTTTTCTAACTTCCTGGCTTATTTTTGGTATCGATGATAAGCCTTTGATTAAGCTGCTAATATAAAGTCCACTTCCTCCAGTAATAACAGGTATCTGAGAATTTTTTAGCGCATCATTAACTTCTTTTTCTAAATCTTCTAACCACAGACCCACGGAATAATTTTCTTTTGCTGAAACGTACCCGTATAGTTTATATAACTCTTCTTTCTTTGGTGGTTGAGCAGTGATTATGGGAATCTCTTTATATACTTGCTTTGAATCACAATTTATAGTAATAATATTATTATATTTTTTTAGCAGGTTGTTGCATAATTCTGATTTACCTGAAGCTGTAATTCCTGTAATTATTATTATCTTGTTTTTCATTTATATTAATTTAATTAATATATGATAGAGTGTGATAAAAATTTGGATATTACAATCTAAAATTTGGAGATTTGTATGACAGAAAAAAAAGACAACAATTCATTTTCTGAGCGTTTTGGAAAGAAAACTTCCGATGATGAGAATTCTGGTAATACTTCAGGAGGAGGGTTTACTAGCAAGTATTCATCTGGAAATACCAAAGAACAGGCACTTGGAACAAAAGGTAAAATTTCTGAGTTAGCAAGCAAAAAACCTGAACCTCAACAACAGGAAGCTTTTTCTGAGACTGAAGGAATAAAAAGCAAAAGTAGAGCTGTTAATGGAAGATCTTTTGCTGATGCAACAAGAAGAAGTAGATCAGATCTCATATATCTAGTTCGTGGTAAAGATCGTGGAAAATCAGCATGGCACTACGTATTAGTTGATAAAGAAAAAAGAGAAATGTTCCTCGCAAAAAGCAGGACTGGTTCTATGGATGTTGCGGATTATGGAGAAATTATACATTCAGGATGGGGAGAAAATCCGCCGCAAGAAATAGTTGATAAAATAAATGAAGAGTTTGGGTTGTAATTGAATTTTAAGTTAATTCTTTTAGTATCTTTCAAACTATCAAGGCAAAGTTTAAGTAATCGTGTTGGTAGCATAGTTACTTATACCTAGAAAAATTGAGGAGTGGTGTGTATTATAAAGCAATTACCCATTAAGAAAGAGAACAACATGGACAACACCATTATAAGAAAATATGATATTAGAGGTATAGTAGACAAAGATCTACATATTAGTGACGGGTATGAAATAGGTAGAAAGTTTGGTCAGAGCTTAAAAAGTAATTTAGGTGTTTGTGTTGGCTACGACAGTAGAATAGATTCGCCAAGCATTGAAAAAGAATTGATCAGAGGCTTAACTTCATCTGGAACAAATGTTGTACGTGCTGGATTATGCTCTTCTCCTATGCTTTATGCTGCAACACAAATCACGCAGGCAGAAGCTGGTATCATAATCACTGCTTCTCATAACCCCAGCGAATATAATGGTTTCAAGTTTTTTAGTAATAATAAGGTTTTTTCTGACCAAGAAATAAAGGAAATTATAAGTAATTCAATTAATGATAATTCAAAAATTGGTAGTGTAATCAATATCAATATATATAATCAGTATATTGAGATATTGAAAAATGTGGTAAAAAATCATACTTCACAAAAATTGAAGATAGCTTGGGATTGTGGTAATAGTCCGGCAAGTGGCGTCATTCGGTATATTGAAAAGATTTTACCTGGTCACACACATATAGTTATGAATAATTCTATAGATGGTACATTTCCACTACATAACCCAGATCCAATAGAGGAAAAAAATCTAATTCAGCTAATTAATACTGTGAAAGAATACGGATGTGATCTTGGTATCGCACTTGATGGTGATAGCGATAGAGTGCGCCTTATTGATAACAAAGGTAATATTATTTCCAATGATCATTTATTCATGATCTTTGCACGTGAAGTATTAGAAAAACATCTCGGCAGTAAAATTATTGCCAACGTAAAAATGAGTATGAAAGTGCACGATTTTGTCAGCAAATTAGGAGGGCAAGTTATCACCTGTGCTACTGGTCACTCATTAGTAAAAAAGAAGATGATTAAGGAAAATGCAAAATTTGCCGGTGAATTAAGTGGGCATTTTTTCTTTTCTGAATTAGGGTTTGATGACGGACTATACTCCGCAATTAGAGCTGTTGATATTTTACTTAAGAGAAAACAAAGTCTGTTTGAAGTGATTGAGAATTTACCTAAATTGTATATTACTCACGAGGTGAAGATTACAGTTAAAGATGAGAGAAAGTTTCAAATAATTGAGTCAATAAAGAACACACTAGAGCAACAAAATATTACATTTTCAAATCTTGATGGCGTGAAAGTGACCTCTAATCATCACAAAGGGTGGTGGCTACTTAGAGCATCAAATACACAAAATTGCATTACAGCAAGATGCGAAGGAAATACTTTAGAGGATTTTGAACATACTAAAAAGATTTTATTCGGTTATATTGATGAAGTAAAGTCTTTGAATTCTTAACAAAAAAATTAATAATATTTTCTTTTACCTCTGCACTATCTATCATATTATTGATTCTGACGCGAAATTCAGATGAGCCTTTAAGTCCACTACTGTACCAACCTATATGTTTGCGTGCCATTTTTACTCCTGTATCATTTCTATAGTATTCAAGGATACCATCGTAGTGCTCAAGTATGACACTCAACTTTTCTGAAGACGATGGTTCAGAAATTTCACTTCCTCTTAAGAAATTCATTACTTGATTGATTAGCCAAGGTTTGCTATAAGCACCACGACCTATCATTACTCCATCTGCTCATGATTCTTTAAGGGCGCTTTGCACATCATTTAGAGTTTTAATATCACCATTCACTATAACTAGGATTTTCACTTGATCTTTAACGTTCTTCACAAATTTCCAATCTGCTCGACCGTTATAAAGCTGTACCATTGTTCTTCCATGAACGGTGATCATTTTTGCTCCGAGATCCTCTACAATTTTTGCAAGCCTAGGTGCATTTCTATTTTCATCACTCTATCCAGTACGCATTTTTACTGTAACTGGCACATTCACCGCATTGACCACAGCTTCAATTATTTCAGCAACTTTTTTCTCATCCTTCATTAAGGCAGATCCTGCGTAACCATTGACGACATTTTTAACAGGACAACCAAAATTTATATCTATTATTTTTGCACCCATATCCTCATTTAGCTTTGCAGCTTCAGCCATTATATCCGGTTTGCATCCAGCAAGTTAAACAGCAGTTAACCCATCAACTTTTGCCTTTTGTAGGCTGTGACGAGTTTGCATAATCATTGCTCTGCTTGCAATCATCTCTGAAACTAACAAACTTGCACCAAGTTTTTTTACAACAGTTCTAAAGGGAAAATCTGTCACTTCAGACATCGGGGCTAAAATTACTGGAGAATCAATTGTTAAATTTCCTATTTGTAGGGACATAAATTCTATGTATTTGTTAAACCTTGTGCATTAGCACATACTCCTATAACACCTTGTACAACTGAAATCACCATTTCCAGAATAGATTGCGCTTCTTCCAATTCTACAATCTCAGCTCTTTCATAGTGACCTCCTTCCAAGCGTATTGTTTCTTCATCCTTATTACCCCATAGTTCATAATTTCGCTCATAACCATCGTTTATCATATTTCGATTTAATAAGAAAATTGTGTAAGATGTAACTTCCTTTCTTCTATTATCAGTATGTTTAGCGTAAAATTCAACTGTAATATTAGCCAAAGATGTTAAAATCTTAATTTCTTTGGGAAAAACATAATAATTTTGACTTTTTAACGCCAACCATGGATTAGAAGAAAGCAAAAAAGCCAGGGAAATATGGTAAACTCCAATATTGTAAAAAAAACTAATGAGGTACCACAGAGGAAAAGAATAGCATAGAATTATTTTGCTTTGTAGGTGATTTTTGCAAAATAGTAGATGAAAAATGTGCAGACAAATTACTGTCTAACAGCAAAGAACCTACCAGAATAACGGAAATTACTCATTCTGAAGCAATTACTATAATACTGTTTTATAAAGCTTTTTATCTA
>JARBCG010000036.1 GCA_028803175.1 Wolbachia sp. | reverse complement strand
TGGTACCTCCTTAGTTTTTTTTATAATATTGGAGTTTACCCTATTTCCATGGCTTTTTTGCTTTCTTCTAATCCATAGTTGGCGTTTGTATATGGTATCGGTAATTTGCTTGGCAATGGTTAGGTTGGTGGTATATTGTTAGCTTCTACTGTAGTGCCTGTAGTTCTACTAGCTGTTTATTGTGTATTTAGTAGGTCCATAATGCACTCTCAAGATCAAAAGGGGCGTGTTTTACAAATAAGCCGGTCTGTTGAAAAAGTTAGAGTAAAAAGCAAGAGTGGGGAGAAAAATCCGGAATCAAAGATAAAAGTGGCGAATGAAAAGGTAAGTCATAAAGGTCATTGTGGCGATGACTGGAAAAATGATCCTACTAATTCTTTTAGTCCACTTTTTGACAATCGGAGTAATGATAAGATAAGTTCTAGTAATAATTGTAAGGAAGTTAACAATAACAATGATTGGCGAAAGGATGCTACAAATTATTTTAATGAAAATTGCACAACAATATAAAGCTCCTTAACAATTGAAGGACTTTTTCGTAAACTAGAAGAAAAAGCTTTGTGTTAATAGATTTATTTTAGGTATACTGTATAACGATGCACAAATACTTAAAATGAGTTATATTGTTAATGCTTATAATAGACTTGAAGTCCCTATAATTAGGGGAGAAGGGGTATATCTTTTTGATGAGCTCGGTAAGAAATACTTAGATTTTACTGCAGGAATTGCTACTACTTCTTTGGGGCATTGTCACTCACACATTGTAGGAAAGTTGAAAGAACAACTGGATTCATTATGGCATTGTTCCAATATTTTCACTATACCAGGGCAAGAAAGACTTGCTGAACGTTTAGCAACACTTACTTTTGCAGATAAGGTTTTCTTCTGCTCAAGTGGACTTGAAGCAACTGAAGCCGCGATTAAATTTATTCGTCGGTACTTTTACTCAAAAGGGCAAATAAAACGTAATCGTATTATTACAGTTGAAGGAGGATTTCATGGTCGCAGCATTGCTGCTATTTCTGCTGGAGGAAATGAGAAAATGCGAGAAGGCTTTGCTCCGTTACTTTCTGGCTTTGATAAAGTGCCAAGGAATAATATAGAAGCTTTGAAAAGTAAAATTAATGATGACACAGCTGCTGTTTTTTTAGAACCAATACAAAGTGAAAGTGGAGTATATCCACTTAATGTAGAATATCTAAAACAGGTAAGAAAAATAACAAAAGCTCAGGGAATAATTTTATGTTTTGATGAGGTACAATGCGGCTATGGACGCACTGGCTCTTTATTCCATTATCAAAACGTTGGCGTTGAACCTAATATATTAACCTGTGCAAAAGCGATGGGTAATGGTTTCCCTATAGCTGCGTGTTTAGTAAAAGATTATATAGCAGAGGCAATTACTCCAGGAACTCATGGATCAACTTATGGGGGTAATCCACTCGCTATTACCGTTGGTAATGCAGTGTTAGATATAATGTTAAAAGAAGGCTTTTTTGATCACATTAAAGAGGTGAGTAAGTATTTAAAAGAGAAATTGTTATTTTTAGCTAAAGAATTTTCAGATAAAATTCTAGAAGTGCGAGGAGAAGGACTGCTAATTGGTATAGAGCTTAACGCTCCTTTAGCTGATAAAGTTGTCAGTCAATGTCTTCATAAAAATTTAATACTGACTAGAGTTTCGAATAATAGAGTAATTAGGATAACTCCCCCGCTTGTAATTATGGATGAGCATGTAGACACTGCCTGTAATATACTTTATGATTCATTTTCTAAGATTAAAAATACATAGATATGACGTATTTTAAAATCCAGTCATACAAAACTTCAAACTTGCAAGTATCTCTCACAATATATAACATTAATTCTATTTTTTATCGCAATAACATACTTTAATGGATTGGTTGTTAGCCTCATTACTATCAATAGTTTTTATTTTATTGGTTTTGTCATTTTTTTTTTCAGGCGCAGAAATAGGCTTAACTTCAATTAGCCGTTCCCGGATTAATAAAATAAAATTAAGCGGCGATAAAAGAGCTAAGATAATAGATCGTTTGTTAAATAGAAAAGAGCTAACAATAGGGACGATATTGCTTGGAAATACAATTATTAATATTTCTTGTTCTGCTTTATTTACAGCAATATTTATAAATCTCTTTGGAAACGAAGTAATCTTTCTATCAACGATTATAATGACATTTTGTATTTTATTGTTTTGTGAAGTTCTACCAAAGACTTACGCTATTCAAAATCCTGAAAAGGTTGCATCGTTTTCTGCTTACTTTTTATTGTTTTTTGTGAAGATTTTTTCTCCCTTAACAATAGGTATTCAGTTTATTGTTAACTCTATCTTGAAGCTATGTGGGCTGCACAAGAACAAGGAAGTGATATCTGCAGCGGATGCAATGCGTAATATGATTACTTTGCATCGCAGTGAAGGAACTATGTTGCCACAGGATTTGGATATGTTAAACAGCATATTAGATTTGGCTGAGACAGAAATATCGCAGATCATGACTCATAGGAAAAATTTGTTTTCTCTTGCTATAAATCAAAATAAAGAAGATTTGATAAGGCATGTTTTAACTAGCAGTCACAGTAGAATTCCTCTGTGGCAAAAAGAACCAGAAAATATTGTTGGTGTGGTTCATGTAAAAGATCTTATAAATGCCTTGCGTGAAAAAAATAATAATACAGAAGAAGTTGATATTACCCAAGTTATGTCAAAGCCTTGGTTTATACCAGAGAGTACATTATTAAGTGTACAACTTCATAATTTTCGTAAGAATAGAAAGCATTTTGCACTTGTTATTGACGAATATGGGGCACTGCAAGGGATAGTAACGCTTGAGGACATATTAGAAGAGATAGTCGGAGATATTTCAGATGAACATGATGTAATCACAGAGAATCTCATAAAGAAAATATCTGATAATGTGTACCATATAGAAGGTGAAGCGACAATTAGAGATATTAATAGACAGCTACACTGGGATCTTCCAAGTGAAGAAGCATCAACTTTAGCAGGGATGATTGTAAATGATATAGAACGCATTCCCGATGAAGGCGAAGAATTTTCTATGTATGGTTTTCATTTCAAAATTTTTAAAAAGGATAAAAATATTATTAGTATTGTTGAAGTTCAAGTAAAAACTGGTAATACTGATGATAGCAATTGATTAATTGGAATTTATGGAAGATACACTAAGAGTAACAGCTGAAGAACTAAAGAGTTACGTAAAGAGAATTGAAAAACTTGAACAGGAAAAAAAGGATGTGCAGGATCACATTCGTGACGTATATGCTAAAGCAGCAGATGAAGGCTTTGATACAAAAGTGATGAAACAAATTATTAAGCTGAGAAAAATGGATGACGATTATAGGGAAGAACAAGAAGCGTTACTTGATATCTATAAACGTGCATTAGGGATGAGTTATGGGGAAGAAGAGCTGTTAAGTGAGAAATAGAATTGTAGTTGGAATAAGTGGAGCGTCTGGTTCCATTTATGGTGTGCGCATATTGGAAACGTTAAAAAATTCTAACTATGAAACTCATCTAGTAATAAGCGGTTCTGGAAAAATAACTTTAGCTCATGAAATCTCCAAAAAACTTAAAGAGGTTATATCACTTGCAGATTTTTACTATTCTGAAGAAAGGATAGGAGAAAAGATAGCAAGCGGTTCATTTAAAACTTCTGGTATGGTTATTGCACCATGTTCTATGAAAACGATGTCTGAAATTGCCTCTGGTGTTTCTTCTAATTTACTCACTAGAGCAGCAGACGTAACACTAAAAGAGAGAAGAAAATTAGTTCTTATGGTTAGAGAATCTCCATTACACCTTGGACACTTGCGTAATATGTTAAAACTTACAGAGATGGGAGCAATAATCGCTCCGCCAGTGCCAGCATTTTATACTAAACCAAAATCATTAGATGATATAATTGATCATTCTGTCGGAAAAATATTGGATTTATTTGATATTAAGTCACCTAATTTTAAAGAGTGGCAAGGGGTATAGCAAATGACTATCACTATAGATGGTAAAAAAATAGCGAATGATCTGTGTGAAAAGTTATCGCAGAAAATTGATATTTTAAAAAGAGAGCATAACATTTTTCCGTGCCTAAAAGTAATTCTTGTTGGCTACAATCCAGCAAGTCATGTTTATGTTTGTAATAAGCAAAAAAAAGCAGAAGAAATAGGGATAACATCTGAAACTATTATTCTTCCTGGTAATATATCAGAAGATGAGCTAATTCGGAAAATTGATGAGCTAAATGAAGATCAATCTGTAAATGGAATTTTGGTGCAGCTGCCTTTACCAAATCATATTAATGCGAGTAAAGTAATTAATTCAGTAAGTGTAGAAAAAGATGTGGATGGGTTTCATGATGAAAATGTTGGCAGGTTGGTAAAAGGTGAAAAAAATTGTCTAGTGCCATGCACTCCTCAAGGTGCACTACATTTAATAAAATCAGTTGAAAAGAGTCTTTCTGGTAAAAATGTAGTTGTGATTGGCAGGTCAAATATAGTTGGAAAACCAATGTTTCATCTGTTACTGGAAGAAAATTGTACTGTTACTGTTTTGCATTCAAGAAGTCAGAATTTAGCTGAATATTGCTCTAAAGCGGATGTGGTAGTTGCAGCGGTCGGGAAACCAAACTTTGTTCAAGCAGATTGGATAAAAAATGATGCAATAGTGATCGATGTTGGTATAAATAGTGTAAATGTAGAAAGAAAAAATAAACTCGTGGGAGATGTTGATTTTGCGGCAGTAAAAGAGAGAACAAAAGCCATTACACCAGTTCCAGGTGGTGTTGGCCCAATGACAATTGCATTTCTTATGATGAATACTGTGACTGCTGCATGTTTGCAGAAGGGAGTTGATATAACAAATATTTTGGCCGATTAAAAGCTAAGAAACTACCGATAATTGGTGTAAATGCTTGATTTTTATTAATTACAACTGGCTAAAGCTGGTAGTTTGAAAAACGAATGTAAATCAGATTATGAGTTTAAAAACTCGATATTAAAATCATTGGAATAGCTATGAGGGCTTTCTTGTTCTTCTATATACTTCTGTACATCTGTAGAATTCATATTGCCAACTTTAACAGCAAAGTATCCTCTTGCCGAAGGTGCTTCCCCAAATATTTTTTCTTAAGTATTCAAATTCCTGGAATAACTTGTAACTACTCTTTCCATTAATATACTGTACCAACTTAGATAGCTCCATGCTTGGAGACATAGAGATTAGCATATTGTCAGGAGTAATATTACCTCTTACGATATCTACGTATTTCGCAGTACATACTCACCTAATAATTTCTCTGTTATGCACTGTTGTTTGACCTGTAAGTATTCTATATCTTTACTTAATCTGTACT
>JARBCG010000035.1 GCA_028803175.1 Wolbachia sp. | reverse complement strand
TGTAATTGATGATAAAGATGGGATGATTGCAAACTCGCTTGAATATTTTTTTGCACACGAATATGCCCATATTTCGAGTGAAACACCAGATTTAGAAAAAATAAAAAAAGACAATTTGCCCCTCGTATTTATGGCTGGCGCAGACAGTAAAGATGCTTATTATGCGAGAACAGCTCGGGTACTTGCTGAAAAGCTAGATAAACCTTATGTTACTGTACCAGGGAACCACGTTTCATTCACAACAGAGAAAAAATATGAGATGGTAGAAGCATTGAGAGATGTTTTAAATAACACAATATTAAAATAGAAAAGTTTAAAAAAAGTTCTTTTTTGACACAACCCCTCTTAATATAAAATTGAGAGGGGACACCTTTATTAGGCGGGGTTAAATGTCTCCGTATTCTCTACCATAGGCTTCCATCATATCTATAATTGGCATGAGAGCTTTACCTTTGTTTGTTAAACTATACACAACTTTAGGCGGGACTTCTGCATAAACGGTTCTATTAATAAGACCATCATTTTCTAATTCTTTAAGTTGTTTCGTTAAGGAACCTTGAGAAATACTTGTTAAAAATTTCTTTATCTCTCCAAATCTATAATCACTTTCTTTTAAATACCATATAATTAAATTTTTATAACGACCTGATAAAATATTCTGGGTATAAGCGATACCATATACATCTCGATGTTCTTCTATAACATTTTCGTCAAAACCATAATTACATATTTTAACCATATAAATCCCTCCATATCACAATAGTACGATTTTTAATACTATGTCATTATTTATTGCCTACTTCAATAATGCTTCTATTCATATTAATATACTACATATGATATTTATTGAAAAGGAGTAACATAATGAAAAACAGAGTGACTGAAATATTTAATATAGAAAAACCGATTATTCAAGGACCTTTGAATTCATTAACAACCCCTAAATTTATTGCCTCTGTAAGTGAAGCAGGTGGCTTAGGAATAATGGGACCTAATGCTGGTGATGCTAGAGTGACACGTTCGCCAGTTGAAACGACGGAGCGTATGAGAAAAGAAATTAAAAAAATTAAGCAACTCACAAATAAACCTTTTGCCTCAACAATTATGGTAAGTGAAGATCTTACTTACGTTGCGTATATTGTTGATATGCTTATTGAAGAAAAGGTACCAGTTGTATTGATCAATGGACTATTAGATGAAGAAATTTTTACTAAGTTAAAAGATAATAATATGAAAATTATATTCCGACCAATTACGCCAACAACTGAAAATGCGAAAGCTGCTGAAGCAATGGGTGCAGATGTATTTGTAGCAACTGGATTTGACGAGGGAGGAACAGTACCAGAACGTGTGATTGGCACTTTTTCCATTGTACCGATGATAGCAGATGTAATTAATATTCCAGTTATTGCTGCTGGAGGCATTGGTGATGTGAGAGGTGTTAGAGCTTCCTTTAGCTTAGGTGCTGAAGGGGTATATGTGGGTAGTGTCCTTATACCTACTTATGAAAACCCAGCTGCTGAAAATGTAAAACAGTACATTGTTGATTCAAAAGCTGAAGATTTAATTCTCTTCAGAACACTTCCAGCTTATTATCGTTCGCTACCAGGTAAATTAGCAAAAGAATTAGAAGTCATGGATAAAGAAGGCGCAACCAATGAAGAACTTGGACAACATATGGGTGCTGGAAGAAATATGAGACTTGGTATGGTTGAAGGAGATACAGAAAATGGTTATGTTTCTGTGGGTACGGGTATCAGTCCTATCAAATCTATCCGAAGTGTAAAAGAAGTTATTGATGATTTAATGCAAGATTTTAAACCACACTAATGCGTTCTTTATTATATAAATGAGAAAAGGAGTATTATCATGAATGAAACAATAAACTTATTAAAAAATCATAGTTCTATAAGAAATTTTGAAAATAAAACGATACCTGAGGAACAAATTAATGAAATATTTGAAGCTGCAAATCAAACTTCTTCTTTCAGTTTGCTGCAAGCTGTAACTATTATTCGCGTGACTGATAAATCCATACGCAAAAAAATAATGAAGCTTAGTGGTAACCAAAGTTATATTGAAGAAGCTTCAGAGTTTTGGATATTTTGTTCAGATTTCAATCGTAATCATAAGATAGCGCCCAATGTAGACGTAACATATACAGAATTCTTGCAAATAGGAGCAGTCGATGTTGGATTAATGGCTCAAAATACATTAACTGCAGCTGAATCATTAGGATTAGGTGGCGTTTTTATTGGTGGCATTAGATTGAATATAGAAGACGTAACAGCTTTACTAGATTTACCAGAATATGTTGTTCCACTCACAGGATTATGTATTGGTTATCCAGCTGATGAAAAACCACAATTAAAGCCTAGATTACCTAAAAAAGTAGTAATGCATAATAATCATTACAATGATTTCAATATGGAAGATATTGAAGCGTATGATAAAGAAATGAAAAAATATTACGAAAATAGACCTGTAGTAGCACCGTTTACTGTAAAGAAAGTGAAGGGCTGGAGTGAACATATTGAAGAACATTTGGCAAGAAGCATCCAACCTAATATGTTGGAATATTTAAACAAACAAGGATATGCTAAAAAATAATTT
>JARBCG010000178.1 GCA_028803175.1 Wolbachia sp. | reverse complement strand
GTGGTACCTCCTTAGTTTTTTTAGAATACTGGAGTTTACCATATTTCCAAGGCTTTTTTGCTTTCTTCTAATCCATGGTTGGCGTTTCTACATAAAGTTACTACTTCTGGTGCTAAAGATTATGACCGACATACAGTACAATTAACTAATATGGGTAATCAAGAAATTAATTTTGCTGATGCGAGAGATACGTTAGAAATGGGTAATGGTGCAAAAGGGTTTATAAGTTTGTAGTTAGTCAGAAAAGTCTCGCAGAGCTAAGTACTACTTTAACCAACACTATAGTAGAATAAACTAGAAAAAAGGTTGTTGGTGACAACCAATAGCCAAAAACTAAGAAAGGTAGAGCACCCCCTACCTTTTCCTTTTATTTACTTATTAAGATTGTATTTCCGATGACAATTTTATTGTCGAAGAACTAACCTACTCATTTTCTTGAAACGAACGTTCCGTCAAGTGGAAATTCTATATAATCTTGTTTAACTGTAGAAGAAAGTTCGCTGAAAAACTTTGCTAACATGTCATCCTTTGGTCTATTATATATATCGCTTGAAACTCCTGATTGGATAATTCTGCCATTTCTCATTACATAAATAAAATCTGCAACTTCCAATGCTTCTTGTGGATCATGAGTTACCATTAGCACAGGAATGTTTTTCTTCCTAAAGAGCGATAATATGTATGTTCTTATTTGACGCTTTAAAAGTACATCTAAATTAGAAAATGGTTCGTCAAGCAATACAATATCAGGGTTTTGCGCTATTACTCTTGCTATTGCAACCAACTGCTGTTGTCCACCAGATAAAACATTGGGATATGCGTCTTCGTATTTTTCGATATTTAATAAATCTAAAATTTCTAAAGCAATATTATATTTTTCTTTCTTGGAAGAATTCTTAATAGCGAAAATTATATTTTCTACTACTGTTTTGTGTGGAAATAACGCAGAGTGTTGGAAGATTAATCCGATATTTCTCTCTTCTACAGCAATTGATGCTTTATCACTTGCAACTAATCTATCGTTAATAAAAATAGACCCATATTTTGGATTTTCTATTCCAGCAATCAGTTTTAAAATCGTTGATTTGCCACAACCAGAATGTCCCAATAAACAAGCAACATGCCCTTTCTTTACCTGAATGTTTATGTTACTTAAAGCAAAGTCATTATGATTATTGTAAAAATAACAAATGTTGTTAACTAGCATTAATCCCTTAACTTAAACTGTATTATTAATATAATAACACTATACTTGAGAAATACAGAAGTGTTTTTTATTAAATCTCTTTCGAAATTATTTCACTGGTAATTCTATCAACTGATTACATCAGTTCCACCTACGGTTATTGAGTCAACCTTGAGTGTTGGCTGACCCACTCCAACAGGTATGCTTTGTCCATCTTTGGAGCATATGCCAACACCTGGATCTAACTTTAGATCATTACCAACCATAGATACTTTTTTAAGTACAGTTGGTCCATCACCAATTAGTGTTGCTCCTTTTACTGGCTGCGTAACCTTACCATTTTCTATTAAATAAGCCTCTGAAGATGAAAAAACAAATTTACCTGATGTTATATCAACCTGCCCACCACCAAAATTTACTGCATATAGCCCTTTTTTTACGCTAGATATTATTTCCTCTGGCGTATTTGTACCAGGTAGCATATATGTATTTGTCATGCGTGGCATAACAACTTCTTTGTAATTTTCTCTTCTGCCATTACCAGTTGGAGTCACCCCCATGAGCTTAGCATTCATATGGTCTTGCATATAATTTTTCAAAATTCCATCCTCTATTAATACGTTATAGCTAGATTGGATACCTTCATCATCTATGCTGATAGAACCACGTAAATTAGGTAAAGTTCCATTATCCACCACTGTTATGCATTTCACAGCCACTTGCTTGCCTATAGAATCTGAAAATGCTGAAACTTTTTTGCGATTGAAGTCACCTTCGAGTCCATGACCTATAGCTTCATGCAATAATACTCCTGGCCAGCCCGGACCTAATACTACCGTCATTTCTCCAGCTGGAGATGGTACTGCTTCAAGATTGATTAACGCTTGTTCTAATGCTTGATTTGCAACTTCCCTCCATTTTTTTCCAGAAACAAATTTACTATAAGAATCTCTTCCACCGTGCCCTGCTGAACCTCTTTCAATGCGACCATTTTTTTCTAAAATCACTAGCACATTAAAGTGCACAAGAGGTCTGATGTCGCTTAATCTGTGATTACCATGTTTTATGATTTGTACAACTTGCCACTCTCCACTTAGAGTGATTTTTACTTGCTTTACACAGCTATTTTTAGACCTTACATACTCATTTACTTCACCCAGTAATTTAATTTTTGTACTGAGATCTATTTCATTTATCGGATTAACCCTTGGATAAAGACTTTTTATATCCTCTTTTAAAATTACGGAATTTATTTGATTTAAAGGCACTGAACTTTTTACTATAGAGGCTGCATTGCTAATTTCTTTCTCGCTAATTTCAGAAGAACAAACAAAAGATGTGCTATCACCACAAAAAGACCTTAAGCCAAACCCCCTTCTCGTGTTCAAATCTACATGCTTTAATATATTATCATCGAAAAGCAGAGATTCTGATTGGCAGAATTCTAAGAATAGCTCGCCACCATCGCTATTACTCAAAGCACTATTGACTATTTTATATACACTATTAACATTAACATTGTTTTGAGCAAAAAATATTTGGCCTAAGTTTATATTTTCCACCATTACTTTTAAACTAAGAACTACTTGAGTATATTACTTAAACTTAATGTAGTAAACTATAAAAAGCCCGGGTGGCGGAATTGGTAGACGCGCTAGCTTCAGGTGCTAGTGACTTTTCAAGTTGTGGAAGTTCAAGTCTTCTCCCGGGTACTCTCTCCTTTTTAGTGTTATGCAAAGGGCTCATATTATATTATCGGACTTCTTTGAGCCAGATGCTCATTACGTTATATCTCAATATAGTGTAAATAATTAGGAAGTTGTATCACCTCTTGAATATTCAATGAAATATAACACATGTTGGAATGGAGACTTGTACTTTGGAAATTGGCCAGAAATGTTTAATGGGGGAGAAGGGCGTTTTATAATGCTATATCCAGGTTCTTAGTAGTAGAAGAAATTACATGTGATAGCAAGCTTAGCCATTGTGATGTAAATAACTACACATTCGGTAGTGGAATTTTGTCTTTAGATGGAAAAGAGTTAGTACTTAATGTAACTTCAGCTTAAGGAAGTAATCCAAAAGCATTAAGTTC
This sequence comes from Wolbachia sp., assembly GCA_028803175.1. GTDB lineage: Bacteria > Pseudomonadota > Alphaproteobacteria > Rickettsiales > Anaplasmataceae > Wolbachia. The sequence goes on along the minus strand of JARBCG010000178.1, from coordinate 1,454 downwards.
AATTAGTACTAAAAAATAAGTTAATATTTTGATAATACAGAGAGCGGCTATTATGACAGGTCTTGTAGATTTTTTTTATGACAATAATTTTTTCGAGAAAAACGCTCATTATCTTATGTGTGAATGGTAACCGCATGGACGCTATTAGAAAACATAGTGATTACGGAAAGACCATCTCATATTCGCGTCAATATACGCTCTCTGATAGTGCAATACAAACAGAAGATATATCTTGACCTAGAATTGTAAAGAGTATTAAAGAATAGTAGTGTTAGTGGACGTTGTGGTGCTTGGTGTTAAATATACAAAATGAATGAAAGTGAAGAATTAATCACTGTTAGTATTCAAAAAGTAAGCAATGCAATCAGTTAAGAAAATATAAAAAATCCTAATAAATTAATAAATATATTGACTTATATTAAAATAATCATTATAATATTGATAATTTTTTAATAAAAAGAGTTAACTTTATGATAGATTTTTTTGGGCCAAATGCTCATTATACAATACTTAAATCTGAATATGGTAAGGATAATTTTACAGATCATAGTATATATGTAGCGGAATATGATGAATTTGTACGTATACATACGTCCTGATGGGACCGTACATAAAAATATAATAATACACTCAGATTTTCTTATAGAAAAAATGACAGAAGGAAGATAGCAGATGTAACTATTGTCATTCAGACTATTACACAGTAGATGAAAAAACATTATAATTTGATCAATTACAACCAGCTGAAGCTGGTGGTTTGAAAAAACGCTTGTAACGCCAACTATGGATTAATCAACAAAGCAGACATTGGATATTCCTGGCTTTTTGCCCTTTAACGAGAATGTTAAATTTTAAACTTATTTTTTAAATAATCAAAAACTGTCTCGATAATAGATCGTTTTCTGAGTAAAACCTTCTCATTAAACGGCATTAACACATTTTTCATTCCCCTTTTTATATGAGTTACAAGTTTCAAATTGCGGTTAAGAAGCTCTTAAAAAAGCTCCCTTTTTATGTATCCCTTATCTCCAAATAACAGTCCGGTAAGACTCTTTGCCATAAGTCTCTCTTCAAGCTTGGCACGGGTTTTCTGTCATCCATATTACCTTTTTCAGCACAACACTTTGAATTTATCCCCTCTCGTTAATGACTATATGCAGCTTAAAACCGAAGAACCAGCCTTTTGCTCTTTTGCCAAGTCCTGCAAGTCCATACTTTTTTACTTGATATCCTTTTGGGTGGTAAACTGTGATCAAAGTTGCACCGATGTATGAAATACTGGTCATTTTTGCTTTCTCACAGAACAAATGTAATAGTGCACCAAATACCATAAAACTCTTTGTTTTAGAATGATTAATCTATCCTAATAAGGCAATTTAGGAAACTCTGATCAATACAGAGATTTTAGGTAAAATAGATAAAAAGCTTTATAAAACAGTATTATAGTAATGGCT
>JARBCG010000177.1 GCA_028803175.1 Wolbachia sp. | reverse complement strand
CATATAAAAAATGGAATGAAAAATGCGTTAATGCCGTTTAATGAGAAGGTTTTACTCAGAAAACGATCTATTATTGAGACAGTTTTTTATTATTTAGAAAATAAGTTAAAATTTAACATTCTCATCATAGATCACCAATTAATTTTTTAGTATACATTATATCTACCATTGTTTCATATTGTTTAAAGGATAAAAAGCCAAGAATCTCCTCTATCTGCTCTGTTGGTTAATCCATAGTTGGCGTTCATAAGTCTACTACCGAACATTGGTTGGCTATTTGGAAACAAAACACTATGCAAAGCAAATATAAGCATATTAACTTACTGTTCTAAATTACCATGCTCTGCTTTCACATTCGTATTTTGCAGAGAAAATTTTAGATTTTTTACTTCCTGATCAAAATCATGTGATTGCTCTGCATAATAATCATAACTCTTCCAGCTATTCATTAAAAAGTTACTTCTCTCTACTACTTTAAATCATACTCCTTAATGTTAATGTTTGGCACCTTGTTCCCATGATAATAACAACACTTATAAACTAACGTAGCTTAATTTAATTAACAAAATATAGAACATATTTAATTTAATATTCATCGAAATTAAATACATTCCAACATTTCATTTAGTTTATGATACGGATGTTGCATTTTGAAGACATTCGTCCCCCATTCTCCCCTCTTGTCATTCCAGCGTATGATGCTAGAACCTGCAAACTTATGTGCAAGTGAACAATGGGTAACGAAAAGTATAAAAGTTCTTATATCAAGATACAGCATTCGATGAAGTCATACGGAAAACCAGATTCCAGTGCCAGCTACTTAAATGACAAGATAGGAGCTACTTGGATGATCATGAAAGACACTTGGTTTAAGAATCAGCGGCAGCTAAAGATCTTTCTGAAACATTGATTTCTTTTACATCCTCAACTTTACCATCACGGTCAAATGAAATTTGCAGAGACTTGCTACTATATTTCCTCTTCCCTAAGAAATTTGCTTGTTTTATTTTATATGAAATATAATACCAAATATTGTTGTTAAACTTGGATACTAATGCTGGAGACCCTAAAGTATGCACTACTTTTTCTTTATCATCGCCTACTTTTATTTGACTCCACAATTCAACGCTTATACCTGGAGCACCATGATTATGGATAGTATGCGTACAGCTTATTAAAAATAATAAAACAAAAAATATGAGTACTCGCATTTTTTATCAATCAGCTACTTAAAATTATATATAAACTATTTATCGTAAATTCTCAACAAAGTTAAATTGACTGATTTTCAATATCACTTAACATTGATGTTTACTTTATAATAATTAGGTGTCCTATGTCGTTGTTAGAAGCAGATTCAATATATAAGCCTTTTCACTATCCTTGGGCGTATGACGCATGGTTACAACAACAAAGAATCCATTGGATACCTGAGGAAGTTCCACTTGCTGATGACGTAAAAGACTGGAAAACTAAACTTTCAAATATAGAAAAAAACTTATTAACTCAGATATTCAGGTTTTTTACTCAAGCTGATATAGAAGTAAACAACTGCTACATGAGACACTATTCAAATATATTTAAGCCGACAGAAATATGCATGATGCTTGCTAGCTTTTCTAATATGGAAACGATACACATTGCAGCTTATTCTTACCTTTTAGATACTATTGGCATGCCAGAAAGTGAGTATGAAACATTTTTAAAATATGATGCTATGAGAAAAAAATATGAATACATGCTAGAATTTGAAGAAAGTAAAAAACACGATAAAAAGCATGTAGCAAAGACTCTTGCTATATTTGGTGCGTTTACTGAGGGACTACAATTATTCGCATCATTTGCAATTCTACTCAATTTTCAACGCTTTGGCAAAATGAAAGGCATGGGACAAATAATCGCTTGGTCTGCACGTGATGAGACTCTACATACCGACTCAATTATTAAGTTATTTAATATATTTGTCAAGGAAAATAATGAAATTTGGGATGATGAATTTAAAGAGGAATTATATTCTGCATGTCGCACTATTGTTGGGCTTGAAGATGAATTTATAAAGCTCGCTTTTGACTTAGGTGACGTAGAAGGTTTGTCTGCAGAGGAAGTGCGTCACTATATACGCTATATAGCAAACAGAAGATTAACACAGTTAGGTCTTAAACCTATATATGACGTTAATGATAATCCCCTTTCATGGCTAGACGAAATATTAAATGGTGTAGAGCATACTAACTTTTTTGAAAATAGGGTAACTGAATATAGTCGTGCAGCAACTCAAGGAGCATGGGAAGATGCTTTTGCGAAGGAATAAATTTAATTAAACATAATTCTAAGATTTAAGAGATTTAAGCTACTTTTAAAGCATAAGAAGCCTAATGTAGCTTATTTGCTCTATTAAAAAATTTACTTCACATATTTTATCAACTTATGTAGTGAGTTGGGTGGATTAACACCCTCGCCTTAGGGCGAACACTTTAGTATAATATACTTTAGTATTGGACTACTTTAGTATGGTTTGGTATGGATTACAAACATAGCTCTCACAGTACATTTAATTTAAAGTACCATTTAGCGTTCTGTATTAAGTACAGATATAGAATACTTACAGGTCAAACAACAGTGCATAACAAAGAAATTATCAGGGAAGTATGTACTGCAAACTACGTAGATATCATAAGAGGATACTTTGCTGTTACAGTTTGCAATGTGAATTCTACAGATGTACAGAAGTATATCGAAGAACAAGTAAGTCCTCATAGCTATTCTAATGATTTTAACATCGAGTTTTTAAACTCATAATCTGCTTTACAT
>JARBCG010000176.1 GCA_028803175.1 Wolbachia sp. | reverse complement strand
GGTAATAATTTGTCTGCACATTTTTCATCTACTATTTTGCAAAAATCATCTACAAAGCAAAATAATTCTATGCTACTCTTTCCCTCTGTGGTACCTCCTTAGTTTTTTTAGAATACTGGAGTTTACCATATTTCCCTGGCTTTTTTGTTTTCTTCTAATCCATAGTTGGCGTATATAGGGTTAAGTAACTGCGTCTTATAGATTTTGGTATAAAAAGAGAACAGATAAAGTGATCTCTATCTTGTTGACGGACATAATCACTAACTATTGATTGCATAAGTAATAATTTTACTTTCAATAGCTTTATGAGCAATCACGCGACTTTCACATTCAACGTCCATTATGTCAGATAATGAATTTATGTTAGAATGACTACTGAAGTTTTCCATCGTTGATTTGACTATTTCTACTATCTCTAAAAAATCTATTTGTGATTTTAAAAATGCATCTACAGCTACTTCATTTGCAGCATTAAGCACGATACTATTTACATGTGGTGAAGAGGAGTTTAACACTTCAGTACTGAGACTTAAAGCAGGAAAACGTTCATGCTCTGCTTCTTGAAAAGTTAAATTCCTTTGTTTTGTTAAATCTAACTTATAATCTAAAGCTGACCTTTTTGGCCAAGATAGAGCATAAGAGATAGGTATTGCCATATCAGATTCTGCAAGCACAGCAAAATTAAAACCATCTTGATAGATTACAATTCCATGTACTATCGACTCAGGATGAACTATTGCTTCAATCTTATTCGGACTAATATCAAACAAGTTGTGTGCTTCGATTATTTCTAGTGCTTTATTCATCATTGTAGCACTATCAACTGAGATTTTTCTTCCCATATTCCAAGTTGGGTGAGCAAGTGCTTTATCTACAGTCACATTTTTTAATTGCTCAAGACTATAGTTTAAAAATGGTCCACCAGAAGCAGTGAGTATAATTTTTTCTACATGCTTCTCATCATTTTGTAAAACTTGAAAGATTGCATTATGCTCAGAATCAATAGGAATTATTTGTACATTACTTTCTTTAACTTTTTTAAATAAAAATTTTCCTCCACAAACAATGCTCTCCTTATTTGCAAGAGCAACAATTTTAGTTCCACTTTCTATTATTTGCATAACCGGTTCAAGTCCTGCAATGCCAACTAGTGCAACAACTGAAAGATCAACAGATATGGAGGCAATATTTATGAGACCTTCAGTACCAGCTTCTATTTTTATATTTGTTCCAAGTAAGTTTTCTCTCAAATCTTTGTAGAATCTTGAATCAGAAATAGCAACATATTTTACATTTAATAATTTTGCTTGATTAGCTAGTAATGAAAAATCTGAGTGAGCACTGAGTGCTTCAACTTGATACTCCTCTCTCTTTTGTAACAACAAATCTACGGTTTTTCTTCCAATACTCCCTGTTGAGCCTAAAATTGTGATTTTTTTCACTATAATTAAGACTTAAGATAAATTAAATTATAACAAGTGAGGAATTTTATGCAGTAACTTTTGGAGTAAACAATTTTAGAAAGTTGAATATCATTTTGATTATCCTTACTTCTCTGAAATTATTAATCCAGAGTTTTTTCAAAAAGAATTGAAAGAATTGCATGATAGAGAGAAAAAATTCACTGAAATAATAATAGCTCTTTGGATATATTCTGCCATACTGGCTTATGTTGTGCTATATCTTAAATATATCAATTACAACAAGCTAAAGCTTGTGGTTAAAAAAAATGCATGTGAAGTAGATTATGGGTTTAAAAACTAGATGTTAAAATCATTAGAATAGCTATGAGGACTTCCTTGTTCTTAGATATACTTCTGTACATCTGTAGGATTCACATTGCCAACTGTAACAGAAAAGTATCCTCTTACCAAAGGTGCTGACCTAAATATCTTTTTCTTAAGTGTTCAAATTCCTAGAATAACTTGTGACTACTCTAGAGGTAATATTACTCCTGACCATATGCTAATTTCTATCTCTCCCAGCATGGTGCTATCTAAGTTGATACAGTTAAGGGGTTGGTACAGTTAATGGAATTGGCATACGGTCAGGAGTGATATTACCTATTACGATATCTACATAGTTTGCAGTACATACTTCCATGATAATTTCTTTACTACGCACTG
>JARBCG010000175.1 GCA_028803175.1 Wolbachia sp. | reverse complement strand
GAAGTCCTCATAGCTATTCTAATGATTTTAACATCGAGTTTTTAAACTCATAATCTACTTTACATGCGTTTTTTTAATCACCAGCTTTATCTGGTTGTATTTGATAGTATTTGTGGTAAAATATAATTATGAATGTTGTAATTCTGGAGTAAATGATGTCTGGAGAAGGTCCAAATATCGGAATGTTACAAGCTATGGATAGCCATCAAGATCAGCAAGGAGTAGGAGAGGAAGAAAAAAGTGGTTTTGGTCTTGGTCATAGTGATTCCATTGCAACAATTGTATATGGGATGAAATGGATGTTCAGTTTTCATGAAGGTGCAATTGCTGCTTATAATCACGTGCTTGAAGGTTTAATAAGTGGAAGTAGCCTGGTAACATTATTTGGAAAATCAGGAAATATGTTTGGCATAAAGTTTTTTGAGAAGCTAGCAGAATTTTTCTCAGGCGGAGTGGAAGAAGATGGTGGAGTTCCGCAGGAGGGTGATGTTCATGTTCACGATGAAGACAGGCCGGATGATTATCCACATGCTAGTGATGAAATGAATTATAGTGCTGGTGGCTTGCATGGTGCACGTGATTATGGTGACTATCATGGCCAATCTTTTGACCCAGGCCCTTCACCGCATGTTGGTGATGATCACGGCCATGGTCGTGAGATGGGTGGTTAACTTTTCTGCGATTTTTGTTAACTTACTGAATTTTTAGATAAGAAAAGATAATCTTGATGAAATTTGTTTGCAGCGAGCTTTCTTACATTCGGGTTATCTTATTTCTCTTTTTTATATCCTAGCTTATAGTTTATTGAATTCTTGTATGTATTCATTGTTTTATATACCTTTTTTATTTCATTAGGAAAAATATTGTCAGCCATTATGAAGCATAATGTTGTGGTTGCTGTGAGAGTTGCAGTGGTAAACGCTAGACTTCGCAAGAAACTTCTATTACCAGCTTCTCTTTCTTGTATATTGGCAATACATAAATTGTTTGATGACTCTTGTAAATGATGACAGTTTGCACACTTTACTTTCCTTCCGGATTTACCAATTTGATCAGGATACACTAAGTAAGTTTTAGTACAATTTTGACATTGCATTTTCATAACACTTACGTATAAGGTAGTAATAAGATCGGGTTATGTAGAGCTATAAATTTAATATCAATATATAATGTATGGAAGCACTTGCAGTTGAAAGAATACAGTGTGATATAGAAAATATTTGGAAAAATAGAAGTAAGCTTAGTGATTATATTTTTAAAAAGGCAGCAAAAGTAGCAATTAAAGAAGTAATTGAACTCTTAGATAGTGGCAAAATTAGAGTAGCAGAAAAGAACTCAAGTGGAGGATGGATAACGCACGAGTGGGTCAAGAAGGCAATATTGCTACATTTTCTTACTGAAGAGAGAAAAATAATAGGCCGTACCAATTGGTGGTTTGATAAAATCAATAATAAATTTGATGAGTGGAGTGAAGAAAAATTTCGAGAATCAAAAATTAGAGTGGTGCCAGGATGTTTTGTACGTAAGTCTGCATACATAGGTGCAAATGTTGTTTTAATGCCAAGTTTTATAAATGTTGGTGCATATATTGATTCAGGGACAATGATAGACACTTGGTCAACAGTTGGAAGTTGTGTACAAATAGGAAAAAATTGCCATATTTCTGGTGGAGTTGGAATAGGTGGAGTTTTAGAGCCCATTCAAGCTTCTCCGGTTATTATAGAGGATAATTGCTTTATCGGAGCACGCAGCGAGATAGTTGAAGGTATTATAGTAAGAGAAGGATCGGTTTTAAGCATGGGAGTGTTTATTGGCGCATCAACAAAAATTATCGATAGAGAAACAGGGGAGATATTTTATGACGAAGTTCCGCCTTACTCTGTAGTGGTGCCAGGATCTATCTCATCTAAAAATAATAATAATATTTCAACCTATTGTGCCGTTATAGTAAAAAAAGTAGACGAAAAAACAAGATCAAAAGTATCTATAAATGAAATATTGAGAGATTAAAAACAGATTATAATCATTATAAAAACTCATTTATTTCCTTGATTTTTTATTAAAAATATTTAATAATTAAAGTAATTAATCAAGGAGCAAATATGATTACGATACAAGGTGATAAATTAGAAGAAATATTGGATAGGCCAAATATTCAAAATAATCTTAGTTATGATGATGTATTAAAAGCAAGGGGTTAGAGTCTAAAGAGTTATTTGATCTATTAAAGAAAGATATCAGTAGTGAATTTGAAGTTGAGTTTGGCGAAAATACACCTCAACATGCATTATTAAGTTTTGTTGCTTATCTTAACTGTGAAAATGTAGTAAAAGTTCTAATAGATTCGAAAAAAGTGGACATTAACAAAGAAAATGCGTATATGTACACACATTTACATGCAGCTGCTGCATTAGGTAATACAATGGTAGTAGAAATTCTATTAAAATATGAAGGAATAGAAATTAATGCACAGGATTTAGATGGAGACACGCCTTTACATATAGCTGTTTTGTACAGTCATAAAGGTGCAGTAAACATTCTATTAAAACCAACTATGGATTAACCAACAAAGCAGACAGAGGAAATTCTGGGCTTTTTACCCTTTAAACAATATGAAACAAAGGTAGATGTAATG
>JARBCG010000174.1 GCA_028803175.1 Wolbachia sp. | reverse complement strand
AAATAATTCTATGCTATTCTTTTCCTCTGTAGTACCCACTTAGTTTTTTTACAATATTGGAGTTTACCATATTTCCCCTGGCTTTTTCGTTTTCTTCTAATCCATAGCTGGCGTTAAAAAGGAAGAATTAAAGCTACTAACCGCATTCACACGTTCATCAAAACAACTTCTACAATTATGCTATCAAGTGCAATTATTTTTTCTTCACCAGTGTCCATATTTTTTAGTTTTACAGTTTTATTATTCAGCTCCTTATCTCCAAAAATCAATGTAATTTTAGCATTTGCTTTATTTGCTTTTTTCATGCGAGTTTTAAGCGTTCCACTATATTCGCAACTGATATGTAAACCGCCTCTGCGCAATTCATTTACAAGGGTGAAAGCGTATTCTTCAGCCTCTCTACCTATTGGAATTAAATAAACAGGTATTTTTTCTTTCGGAGAATAACTCATCAATTCTATTATGCGTTCAATGCCACCTGCAAACCCCACTGCTGGAGTTTCTCTTCCTCCCATTGAAGATACTAAATTATCATACCTTCCCCCTGCAAATATTGCTCCTTGAGCGCCCAAGTCCTCTGTAACAAATTCAAATACTGTATGACAGTAGTAATCCAAACCGCGAACTAGTTTATCGTTTATAACGTAAGAAATACCAAGAGCTTGTAACCCACTTAATACCTGATCGAAGAAATATGAGGTCTCTTCCGTATAGTAGTCACCGATTTTAGGTGCATCAGAAATGATTAATATATCTTTTTCATCCTTAGAATCTAATATTCTGAGTGGATTTTTAGTTAGCCTATTTTTGCTATCTTCCGATAAATTGTTTTGATATTTCTTGAAGTATGATATTAATGCTTCTCTATATTTAATGACTGTTTCACCATCACCTAAAGAATTAATTTCCAATCTTACATTGTTATCAATATCAAACTGAGTGAGCAAATGTTGAGCGAGTGATATTAACTCAACGTCAGCTTTTGTATTTTCCATACCAAAAATTTCAAAATTTATTTGGTGAAATTGCCTTTGTCTTCCCTTTTGTGGTCTTTCATAACGAAATGCAGGACCAGTTGAAAATAATTTTATAGGTGTTTGTAATTTTTTTTCAATTAATAGTCTGACAATAGCTGCGGTGAACTCAGGACGTAGAGTTATGCTCTTTCCTCCTTTATCATTAAAGCTATACATTTCTTTAGTAATGATATCCGAACTATCGCCTAAAGTTTTTGTAAAGACTTCTGTATATTCAAATATTGGAGTTTGAGCAGGAAGAAATCCATACAAACTGGAAACTTCATTTGCTATTTCCTGAACGTGTTTAAACTTACACCATTCATCAAATAAAAGGTCTTTTGTTCCCCTAACTGTTTGATAAACCATAGTCTTAGTTTACAGTCTCTATACCAGCAACCTCTGGTATATGGTAGTTTAACATATTTTTCACTCCTTGCTTTAGAGTAATAGCAGCACTTGGGCACCCAGAACAAGCCCCTTGTAATTCAACATAAACTATTCCATCTTTATAGCCACGGAATTTAATATCGCCACCATCTTGAGCAACTGATGGTTTGATATAATTTTCCATCAATTCTCTTATTCTATTTACAATTTCTATGTCGTCCTCATCAAAAAATTCTGCTTCTGACTCATTATTATTAATCTCAATACCATCTAGCGCTTTTCCACCATAGGTAAAATGGTCCATGATTGTAGTTAAAACTTCCACTTTTAATATATCCCAATCAATCTCACCAGATTTTGTTACTGAAATAAAATCATGACCAAAAAATACTCTAATTGTATTTTCTATTTTTAAGAGATTTGCTGCCAACCTTGAGTTTTTTATTTCATCTACATTTGCAAAATCAGCAGTTTCCCCTTCGTTTAAAATTGCAAACCCTGGAAGAAATTTTAACGTATTTGGATTTGGTGTTTCTTCAATCTGAATAAACATGTTATTTACCGATGCAATTATAGCTGCTATATTTAACCATAAAATAATAAAAAAATATACATGTCTTTCATTTTTTTTCTTCTTTTGTCAATAATAATTGTTGCATTTATTTTGCCCAGTACGCTTGCATGTATACTTTTTCTTACAAGAAGACATAAAATACATGTCATGATGGATTCTATGTTGAATAAATTTATAAATGACTTAAATAGTGACAAAAATTCCACTAGAAATTATATTAATTCACGCAGTGGCAATATGTCTCAAGAGGAAGCACTAAAAATATTAGGATTGAATCCTGAATCAAGTCAAACTGAAATCAATAGTACGTACCATAATCTAATGAAATCAATCCACCCAGACAAAGGAGGCTCTTCATACTTAGCACAAAAGTTAAATGAAGCACGTGATAGGTTATTAAAGAAATAGGTATAAAATAGAGAACAGTTAAAAAAGAACTATAATAGTATTATTGACAAGCATGCAATTCATAAAATATTAATATTTTATATAATATAATTAATATATTAGATTAAATAAGGTGTTTAACATGGTATTATATATTGGTAATAATCCTTAAAACACCAACTATGGATTAGAAGAAAGCAAAAAAGCCAGGGAAATATGGTAAACTCCAATGTTGTAAAAAAAATTAAGGAGGTACACAAGAGAAGAAGGATAGCATAGAATTATTTTGCTTCGTAGATGATTTT
>JARBCG010000173.1 GCA_028803175.1 Wolbachia sp. | reverse complement strand
ATTAGTACACAATTTACCACAGTTTCATATTGTTTAAAGGGTAAAAAGCCCAGAATCTCCTCTGTCTGCTTTGTTGGTTAATCCATAATTGGCGTTTTAAAAGCTTGGAAAGCATGATAGTGTTGCCATTTATGACAGCGAGATGTAGCAATCTGTTACCCATATTATCTACAGGGTAATTTATGTTAACTTTTCCGCTATTTGAAAATGCTTCAATAACGTTTTCTTGCTCCTTGAGCTTATGTTTGATGAATTTAGGATTATGCTGAACTTCATCTAAAATGAATGGTTTTGCTGCCTATATCTTTAGCATATGTATCTGCACCGGCCTTTAGTAATGGTTGCACCCACTCCTTTTTGTGTTCTGATGCTGCAGTATGCAATGGCGTTTGGTTACGATAATCTTTAGCGTGAATGTCAATTTTACCACTTGTAATTAAATGAAAATATTTTTAAAATAATTCTTTGACGGAAAATGCACTTACATCCTTATTGGGTAGATAAATGTAGCAATCCGGAAAAACCATCTGTGACATTAAAATTCACATCATTTTGGTATTGAAAAAATAGTTTTACAACTTCTTTCTTACCTTGCTGAACAGCCAAGAGTAACGGAGTTAGATTTTCGCTTACTAAGTGATACCTCTGGAATCTTTTATAAGCTTTTTCGTGTGGTGTGACTCATACTTTGATTTACGCCATGAATGATTTAACATATATATTTACCTTACTATTAATTAACAACTATAGATGTATCTAGTACATGTAATTCATGTGTGAAACTAATAAAGTTAAATTATTATATATAAATATAAAAAAATATTGATATGCAGTTTAAACTGTAAGGTCACATACCAATGTTAAAAATTATAACGTATTCCAAGTTCTATCCATGCTGGTGGAAAACCTCTGTCCAATGTAATACCCATGGAATCACTCGTATAAAGTCGAAATGCACCGATTATCTGTGGAGTGAATTCATATTCAACACCGACCTTTAGCTTATAGGAAACCCAATTCAGTATATTTCTTATTGTACTAGATCCACCGATACTGGATTCACCACAACCTGTACCACTTGTATCTTTACTATCTGCAGGCTTATTACTCTCATCAGCATATGTTGCAATAGCTGTTTCTTTTTTAGACGAGCCTTTCAGCCTGTTACGAAAAAGTATCCACCTAAACCTCCACTAAAGTACAGAGTGACAGGATAAATATTGAGCTCAGGATAATAACGATAGTTTACCAATAAACCAAACCCTATGTTACTTAATGGAAAAATATCACTGTTAATCTCAAGTTCAAGTTTAGAGCTCTTTTGATAATTATAACCAAGAATAAGGCTAGGTTTAAGATTTAAGCCATTACCGTATCCAACACTAAAGTTAAAACCTGCATAGCATTTATTTTCTAAATCAGCTAAATCAACTGCACCTGCTAAAGAAGAAGCGAGCAACACAGCTAAAGTAAATAATTTCTTCATATAATTTCCCATATATAAAACATATATATAATGTATAAATATATATGTTTTATATTAAAAATAATATAACAATGAAGCTAAATTATATAAAATTTACTATTAGGTTTTTTTATATAACTATATTTACTACCTTGTTTGGCACAGTATATATTGCACGAATTGTACTTTTATCGATCTTGCCTGATACAGCATTCACTGCTATTTTCTTAAGTTCTTCCTGCGCTAAATCAACTGCTATATCAATTTTTGCACGCAATTTTCCATTAACTTGCACTGCTATAGTAACTTTATCGTCGATCAGTAATGATTCATCAGCTTTCGGCCAAGGTTGTAGATAAAGCATATCTTTACCACCTATTTCTTGCCATAGATTCTCAGCTAAATGCGGCATAAATGGCTCTATCACCCTGATTAATATGCATACGCCTTCATCAATAACAGACTTGCCTGTTTTGACGTCTATTTCAGCTATCAAGTTCGTCATTTCACGAAATTTTGCTACTACACAATTAAGCCTGCAGCTTTCTAAATCACTAGTTAACCCATGCAAAAGTTTATTTAGCTTTCTTCTATATTCTAAAAGCTTGCTCGTAGAATCTTTGTTATCATAATTTACTTTTATAGGTTTGAACTGTATTACCATGCGCCATAATTTATTTATATAGCGTGAACATCCCTCCACGCCGTCATCTGACCATTCCATATCTTTTTCAGGAGGAGTGTTGGATAGTACAAACAAACGAGCAGTATCTGCTCCATACTTTTCTATGATAAAGTTTGGATCAATTACATTTTTCTTCGATTTACTCATTTTCTCTACTTTTCCTATTTGCACTTTTTTACCTTGTTCTATTAGCTCTTTAGCCTCTTCAGGAAATAGCCATTTGTTATTCTCATCTTTGTAAGTTATATGACAGACCATTCCTTGAGTAATTAAAGTAGAAAAAGGCTCTTTTATATCAAAATAGCCACATTTCGTTAAGGCACGGCAGAAAAACCTTGCATAAAGATAATGTAAAATTGCATGCTCTATTCCACCAATATAGTAATCTACAGGTAATAGATAGTTACAAGCAGACTTGTCTATTCCTTTTGTTAAACTACAATATGCAGAAAAATACCAAGATGACTCAAAAAAAGTATCAAATGTATCTGTTTCACGTTCTGCTTGTTTACCGCAATTTGGACAGTTTACAAACTTCCATGTAGGATGATTTTGCAAAGGATTACCATTTGTTGTAAAGTCAACGTCAGAAGGTAAAGTTACAGGAAGATCATGTTCAGGCACAGGGACAGTTCCGCAGTCTTTACAGTATATAATAGGTATAGGGCATCCCCAATAGCGTTGCCTTGAAATTCCCCAATCATGTAAACGATAATTTATCGTTTTTTTGCCGATACCTTTTTCTTCAAGTTTTTTTAGTATTGCCTTTTTTGCTTCATTTACTGTTGACCCATTTAAAAATTCGGAGTTAAACATTATTCCACTACCGGTGTAGGCCTCTTTTAAAACTTCTACGTTTTGCACACCATCATCAGAGAACACTGGAATAATTGGCAGATTATACTTTTGTGCAAATTCAAAATCACGTTGATCATGGGCAGGACAACCAAAAATTGCACCTGTTCCATATTCTGTCAAAACAAAGTTTGCTACATATAGAGGTAATTCCTTATTGAGAAGTGGATGCTTTACACGTAGTCCAGTGTCAACACCTATTTTCTCTACCTTTTCTATCGCTTCTGATGATGTTCCAAGCTTATTATGATTTTTTATGAGTTCATCAACTTCTTTACTTTGAATATGCTGTAATATTTGGTGCTCTGGTGCAACAGCACAAAAAGAAGCACCAAATAAAGTATGAGGAGAAGTTGTGAATATCTCTAAACTTTTATTGAGTTCTACAACATCAAAATTAACAATCATCCCTTCAGAACGTCCTATCCAGTTTTTTTGCATTAATTTTACTTTCTCCGGCCAATTCAGAGTTTCCAAGCATTTGAGCAAGTCATCTGCAAAATCTGTAATTCTTAAAAACCATT
Source organism: Wolbachia sp. (assembly GCA_028803175.1). GTDB lineage: Bacteria > Pseudomonadota > Alphaproteobacteria > Rickettsiales > Anaplasmataceae > Wolbachia. Next base: position 12,998 of record JARBCG010000173.1, on the reverse strand, counting down.
GCGATAACTTACGCTTTTTAACTACTGCGCCAGATCTCCACCCCTTCCCATCAACAACTTGTTCATTTGCAAGCACAGTTTGATCTATCGGATCCCAATTGACTAACGACTCCTTTCTATATGCAAGACCATGCTTTAAAAAATCCAGAAAAAACTTCTGCTCATGCTTGTAATATTCAATATCACAGGTGGAAAGCTCATAATCCCAATTATAAGAAAATCCTATTGATTTAAGCTGCTTGCGCATATGGTCTATATTATTTTTTGTCCATGTAGATGAATTCACATTGTTTTCTCTAGCTGCATTTTCAGCAGGCAATCCAAAAGCATCCCAACCGATTGGATGGAATACATTGAATCCACATGCTCTTTTATAGCGTGCAACTACATCGCCTATTGAATAATTTCGCAAATGTCCCATATGTATGTGACCAGATGGATATGGGAACATATCCAAAACATAGCATTTTTTTTCTCTAGCATTTATATTAAAGTTGAAGTTCCATTTATTTTGATAGAATTCCTCAACATTTTTAAAATCATATTTCATAATAAATCCAAATATTTGACTGCAGTAGACTCCACTCTGTTTCCTATGGCTTAGCCTTAATAATTGAGCAAGTTTATAACTTTGGAATAAATTTGCTAAACCTTATAGCAGCAGATGTCATACTAGTGTCTGCTACTTAAATAACAACCAAAAAGTTTAATCTTCGATTACTTAATGTAACCATAAATCTGTTTTTGGTAAACCGAAATTAGATTAGCTATACCATCCATATCTTAATTTTATAAGTCTTTCAACATTACAAGATGACAACAAATTTAATGCATGTTATGAACTATTGATAAGTTAGCCAAAGTAAATATAATACTATGTAATTTTCAATTTATAAAAAATTAATGGTAAAGTTTTTTACAATCTTTAGAAAAATATTAGGTAAGGTTTTTCCCGCCAAAACAGTAAGCTCCTTTTTGGGGATAGGGTATTTACCTGGTTGGCAGAGCTATTGGTCTGCTTTTTTAATATTATTGATTACTGATATTATATTAATTCTAGCATATGGGGGGCAGTATTTATTATACACAATGCCAAGCTCAGGCATAGTTGTAGCTGCTATTTTTGTGAAAATAGCAATTGTTATGTTGGTAATTCAGCTAATCGGAATATTTATTTTTCATGCTCAAGAACCTTCAACAAACAGTGGTGAAACTATAGTAGTACAAATGGCAACAGGACAAGTTTTAACGGTTGCGTTCTCAACGCCTGCGATAATGTCAGTCTATTATACTGTGAGTAGACTTTATGGAAGTATATGCAAGCAAATACTCCAATGTCCTCTCTGGCTCAATGATTTTATGCATTTCTTTTTCTTTTTTATAATACCTTATGTATTTTTTAATGTTGTGGAAGCGATAAAGCCATGGCCAATAAACTCAATACAGTTGGGTTATAACAATGCAATATCAATTACAGTTGAAGGAATTTTTTATGCATTTTACGCAGTTATTTTACTGTATCTAATAGCATTTATATTTTGTGATTTAACAATGCATGATGCAATTGCCTTAAATAAAAGTATAATTCAGCGTGTAAAGGAAAGTTTGCAAGAAAGCTCATTATTTTTTTAATAATTATTTGCATAATATTTTTTAAAAATAAATATTGAGTTGTGTTTAATTATTTATATATTTAGTATGAGAGATGTGCAGTTTGTGTGGATTTACAAAGTATAGTAAAGGAATTACAAAATTTTTGGTCTAGTGAGGGATGTACGATACTTCACCCATATACATCTGAAGTTGGCGCTGGAACGTTACATCCTGCAACAATTATGTCAGTAATTGATGCAAAGCCAACAAAGATCGCGTACTTACAACCAGTAATTAGACCAGCAGATGGGCGTTACGGTGATAATCCTAATCGCTTATATCAACACCATCAATATCAAGTCATAATTAAACCTTCTGGTAATAACTTACAAGATATTTACTTAGATAGCTTGAAAGTTCTAGGTGTATCAACAGAGGAATATGACATTAAATTTATTGAAGATGATTGGGAAAATCCGAGCGTTGGTGCTTCAGGACTTGGGTGGGAAGTAACATGTAATGGAATGGAAGTAACACAACTGACTTATATACAGCAAGTTGGAGGAATTGGGTGTAACACGATTCCTGGGGAAATTGCATATGGGCTGGAACGTTTGGCAATGTGCATACAAGATGTAGATAACGTTTACGATATAGTTTGGAACGGTAACGGTGTAACTTATGGAGATATTTTTAAGCAAAGAGAGTATGAATTTTCTTATCTAGCATTAGAGTATTATGATACGAAGGTAGTACAACAACAGTTTGAAGATACAGAAAAACTATGTAAGTTTCTTATTGAAAAAGAGTTACCAGTAGCAGCTTATGATCAGTGTATTAAGACTAGCCACCTACTCAACTTACTTGATGCAAGGGGTGTGCTTGGTGTAAATGAACGTACAGCATATATCAGTAGAGTAAGAGAGCTGACGAAAAAATGTTGTGAATTATACATGAGTAAATAATATATGCCATCACAGTTATTGTTTGAATGTCTTTCAGAAGAAATACCATCAAGAATGCAGAACGCAGCTGCAACTCAGGTTAAAAGTTATATTACCGATGCTTTTAATAAAAATAATATAAAGTTTATATCTATAGAAGTCTTTATAACAGCACGTCGTATCGCACTTTTTGTAGATAATATAAGTACCTCAGAGTTAAAAGACTCTTTTAGCGAAATTAAGGGCCCAAATATTAACGAACCAAAAAGTGCTCTTGAAGGTTTTTTGAGGAGAAATCAGAAAGATGTAGAAGATTTATTCATTCGCAAAGTAAATAATGAGGATTTTTATTTTATCAAGAAAGATAGTTGCTCGTTTAGTATTGAAGAATCTCTTAAAAGTCAGCTAGAAGAAATGTTAAAAAACTTCTCCTGGCCGAAAAGCATGAGGTGGGGTGAAAGAAAGGAAAGATGGGTAAGACCAATAAAAAGTATTTTATGTATTTTAGATGAAGCAATAATACCTGTGTCTTTTGCTGGGATTACAGCAGCTAATATAACGTACGGCCATCGCTTTTTCTCAAAAGATCAAGTTTTGACTATAAAAACTTCAAAAGACTACTTTGAAGCACTAGAAAAAAACAATGTAATTCTTCAACCAGATAAAAGAAAGCAATTTATATTGGATCAGATTGATAATTTTACAAAAGAGCAAAATTTACAGCTTGAAAAAAATGTCTACTTACTTAATAAATTAACCGGGCTGATAGAATGGCCAATTGTGTTGTTTGGTAAAATCAATCAAGAAAAATCATCCGGATTACCGAGGGAGGTAATACTTAGTATAATACATACCCAGCAAAAGTATCTTGCCTTGAGTGATGGGCAAAAAATCTTATATTTTGCAACTGTAGTTAATGTTAATAATGATGTGGTTATAAAAGAACATGAGAAAATATTAGAAGCACGTCTTGATGATGCTCAATTTTTAATATCTCACGATAAAAAGTATAACTTAGATTATTATGTCAACAAATTAGGTTCGATATTATTTCATGCTTCTCTTGGCAGTGTTGGAGAGAAAGTAAAGCGTATTACAGCTCTATCAAAGTTTATAGCTATATGGATCCCTCGTGCTTCACTAATTACAGTTGAACGTGCTGCATATTTGGCAAAAGCTGATTTAGCAACATTAATAGTAAGAGAGTTTCCAGAATTACAAGGGGTAATGGGTGGGTATTATGCTGCTTATTTTCAGGAAGATAAAGAGGTAGTAGAATCTATAACCGAGCATTACAAGCCAGTTGGACCAGAGCAAAGATGTCCAACATCTTCTTCAACAATTGCTTTATCCATTGCCGATAAAGTCGATAGTTTAGTTGGATTGATTACAGCAGGTGAAAAGATTTCTGGTTCACATGATAAATTTGGGTTACGTAGGATATCTATTGGAATAATTAGAGTAATACTTGAAAATAATCTGCACATTCCGATCAAATTATTGATAGATAAGTCAGTATCTTTATATTCAAGATTTGTATTTACTAAAGATTCGACATCAATTGATAAACCAAATAAGCCAAGTAGAAAGCAGATTTCAGAATTAGTATTTAAGTTTTGCTTAGATAGATTTAAAGTTATCTTAAAGGACAGAGATATAAAACAGGATATTATAGATTCAATACTATGTAAAAATGATGTTAGTGATTTATTAACAGCAAAAGAGCAAGTCACTATGTTGAATCGTTATCTTAGCACATCAGAAGGTGAGCAAATTTTAAGTATGTATAAAAGAATTAGTAATATAGTTAGCAAGGCAGAAAAGAATGATAACACTACTTACAGTTCATCTTACAGCAAAAGGTTTTTGGTTGAGAATGAAGAAGTAAAATTGTCAAGTTATGTTATAACTTCTCATGAAAATATCAAACAAGCAATAAAGAATAATTACTTTAATGCAGCGCTTGATGAACTTGCAGGTTTTGCTCCGTTTATCAATCAGTTTATGGATAATGTGAGAATCAATTGTGGTTCTATTAAACTAAGAAAAAACAGATTATCTTTGCTTTCTAGCGTAGTTTCTACCTTTCATTTGGTAGCAGACTTTAGTCTAATACAGTTTAATCGATGAACAATGTTATAAGTGCTGAAACGATAAGGGAACAAATTAAATCATCTCCATAATCTTGTGGTGTGTATAAAATGATAGGAAATAGGGAAAAAGTTTTATACATTGGTAAAGCAAAAAACTTAAAACTCAGATTATCTGATTACCTTCAATTTGAAAATCTCTCTGAACAAATTAGAGTGATGCTTTCACAAGTAATTAAAGTTGAAATCTCCATAACTAAAAATGAAATTGAAGCCTTACTTCTTGAATCACAATTAATCAATTACAACCAGCTAAGGCTGATGGTTATAATTGATCATCGTTGGCGGTGTGGTATGTAGGACAAAAGTCTACTGATATAGAAGAGGTGAATATCGGTCAGTATAATAAGAATAATACTATCTCAGTATAGTAAGATAATTCTTAGAGTACTGAAGTCTTTTTACACATTCATCCTGGCCAAGTATCACCATTATATCAATAATTCCAGGTGCATCCATTACTCCAATAATAGGAGCACGTAATGAGTGGTAAACATCGCTCATTTTTATATCATGCAATTTTGAAAATTCTTTGATTTTTAAAGATAAAGAACTTTTATTCCAATTGTTGTTACTTATATTTGATAAAAATGATGCAAGTAAGTCTATAGTGCTCAGATTAGATCTGATAATCTGGTGAGCTTCTTCACTTAAATGAAGCGGTAGGTCTTCTATGCAAAACTTAGCTGAACCTAATAGTTCAGTTAGGTAATTAGCTCTTTTTTTTAGTTCTGTTAGTCCTTGCAGTAAGTAGTTCTTTTTTTTATCAGTTAAAGCATTTTCCCCAAGAGTTGGAGTAATAATATTCAAAATACTCTCATTACTTGTATTGTTAATATAGTAGTTATTTAAATGTTCTAATTTTTTAAAGTCCAGTCGCGCAGGCGAACGACCAATACTTTCTAAGTTAAACCATTCTATTGCTTGTTTATCACTAATAATTTCATCATTACCGTGACTCCAACCAAGTCTAAGTAGATAGTTACGCATTGCTTCTGGCAATATTCCCATTTTCTCGTAGTTGCAGACGTTTGTTGCACCATGTCTTTTAGATAACTTATTTCCATCTTCTCCATGAATAAGCGGCACATGCGCAAAGCTCGGAATATTGAAATCAAGAGCTTGATATATCAGCAATTGTTTGAAGGTATTAGTTAAATGATCAGAACCACGTATGATATGAGTGATTCCAGCATCATGATCGTCAACTACCACAGCAAAAATATATGTAGGCGTGTTATCAGAGCGTAAGATTACCATATCGTCAAGTTGATCACTATTGACTTTAATTTGCCCGTATATTTCATCATTAACGACTATTTCTTTTGAATAAGGTACTCTAAATCGCACAACCGGCTTTATGCTTTTGTCAATGTCTGCAATACATTTATGTTTATATATTTTTCCTTCTTCTCTTGCCAGAACCTTTTTCTCTGCAATTTCATTTTCAGGGCAATAGCAGTAATATGCCTTATTTTTTTCAATCAGTAGATTTGCTATTTCTACATGCCGCTCTATTCTTTTTGACTGGTATACTATTCCTTCGTCATAACTTATTCCAAGCCATTTCAGCCCTTCTATTATTGCATCGATCGCTTCTTGTGTTGAACGTTTCCTATCGGTATCATCAACACGTAATAGAAATATACCACCTTGACGTTTTGCATATAGCCAATTAAACAATGCTGTGCGAGCTCCTCCAATGTGCAAAAACCCCGTTGGTGATGGGGCAAATCTAGTGATTACATTTGACATGTCATATTTATGGTAAAATGTAAGTTATAATACCTGAAATCCATCTGTTTAACAATATAGAACTATTATCACCTACTTTTCCGTAAAAATTATATAAAAAACTATATTCCTATAACAAAAAAATTTATTACACTTAAATTATATTTATTTTTAGTATGTTAGATTGTATAATTTAACATTGGTTAAGTGTTGTGGGGCGTGTTATGGCTGATGATCGTGTTTCCTTAATTTTAGAGGCAATTAAGGCAAGTGATATTAGAACGGTAATTGATTATCTAGGTGGCAAAGAAAATCATGTGAATAGTGGAGATCATGAAGTTTTAGACACTCATGATTATATAACTCTTTTGCATGCTGCTTTAAAACAAGCTAAGCCTAGCCATGAAATTATAAATGAAGTCATAAAGCGAGCTAAAGAGCATAAGAATGCTAAGAAGCAGAATAAAATTAATACAAATGGTGTAGCTAACGGAATAAGAAATCATAATAACGAAACTGAGAAGAGCTTAATATATAAAATAGTTAATTCAAGATCTGAGGATGAAACAAAAAGTACTCCTTTACAGGTTGCTTTAGAAAAAAGGAATCCTAAGAAAAAAATTATAAAACTGCTTTTAGAAAGTGGTGCTGATTCCAACGTAAAAGATAGTAATGGTGAAACTGCGTTATGCTTGGCAATTAAAAATATAGAGCTATGGAATGCATTGTCATCAGAAGTAAAAAGTTCATTAATGGAGAAATTAGATATTAAATATAACTACAGTGGACCGTTAAATGACAAAAAGAAAATAATGCACAAAGAAGGAGATAGATATTTGCATATAGCTGCAAGAGCAAGAAATATAGATGCTTTTATATGTATCTTTAAGAGAAGTATTGAAAATAATGTTCATTTATTGGAGTACAATGAAGATCATGAGAATCCATTGCATCTAGCAGCAAGAAGTGGAATACTGCAAGCTGTAGTAAAAAAGATGTTTAAGCATTTAGAGTTTACAGCAAATATCGAAATTAAAAAGCTAGGAGCTTCTATTAAAAAGGCAGAAAAAGCTAAATCGTATACAACAACAGATTTAAAAAAATTAATAGAAATAAAGGAAAAGTTAAAAAATGATAAGAGTTATATCGTAGAGGCATTGTGTAGTAAATATGCATTAAATGAAAAGAAAAAGACTCCTCTTGACTGTGTTAGCAAGACGGAAAAGGAAGATGTAAAAAAAGCTGCAGGCATAAAAGATAAGCTTATATGTAATGGGAAATTTTACCTATTCTTATGTATAGTTGGATCTATGTCATGTGCTGTTGCTTTATGCGTATCCTTATATCTTTTATTTTTAACTTCTCAGGCTTTTGCACTGAGTTCAATTGCTTCAATGGCTTTTGCTGGAGTTACATATCTGTCATTTAATGCGTGTAAAGAGATATATGACTCAAATAAAGAAGGGGCTTTAGTGCAAGATGTTGAAGCTACACAGCTTTCAGGAGATTGTGTAGGAGTGACGAGCTAGAAATTACTTGCAGGTAATTATATACGAATGTATTTTTTAAGAGTCATCCTTAAAAATTGAATTTAATGCTGAAAAAATATAACAAGATCTTAATAGCGAACAGGGGTGAAATTGCCTGCAGGATTATGAAAACTGCTCATAGAATGGGTATATCTTGTGTTTGTGTGTATTCAGATGCAGATGTAAATTCTGTGCATGTAAGACAAGCAGATGAGTCAAGATATATTGGTCCTTCACCTTCATGTTTTAGTTATTTAAATATTGATAAAATGTGCGAGGTAGCAGTTGAAACAGGTACACAGGCAGTTCACCCTGGTTATGGTTTTTTAGCAGAAAATCCCTATTTTCCACGTGCTCTTGAAAAATATAATATAGATTTCATCGGTCCAAGTGCGGAAACAATAGAAGTTACAGCTAATAAAATCACAGCAAAAGAAGCTGCAAAGCAAGCTGGAGTAAATGTAGTGCCAGGATATATGGGTAAAATTGATGATGTTACTCATGCAATCAAAGTTGCTGAAGAGATTGGTTTTCCTGTTATGCTTAAAGCTGCTGCAGGTGGTGGTGGTAAAGGAATGCGTGTTGTAAATTCAAAAAAAGAAGTTGAACTAGCGTTTACATCTGCAATGAGTGAAGCAGAAAAAAGTTTTAAAGATGGTAGTATCTTCATAGAGAAATATATAGAGCTACCAAGACACATTGAAATACAAATTATAGCAGATAAATATGGTAATATAGCCTGTCTTGGAGAAAGAGAGTGCTCAATACAAAGAAATAATCAAAAGATAATTGAGGAGACACCGAGCCCTTTCATTAGTGAAGAAGTAAGAAAAGAAATGTATGCTCAATGTGTTTCTCTAGCAAAACAGGTTGATTATTTCTCAGCAGGTACTGTCGAGTTTGTTGTAGATAGTAATCAAAAATTCTATTTTCTTGAAGTAAATACTAGATTACAAGTTGAGCATCCAGTAACAGAGTTTGTGACTGGAATAGATATAGTGGAAGAAATGATAAGAATTTCTTGCGGAGAAAAATTAAGATTTAGCCAAGATGATATTAAACTTACTGGTTCAGCGGTAGAAAGCAGGGTTTGTGCTGAAGATCCATCAAAGAAGTTTTTTCCTTCTGGAGGAAGAATAAAATATTACGATAAGCCGAGTGAAGGTGATTATGTAAGAATAGATGATGGAGTCGCTGCTGGTTCAGAAATTAGTATGTTCTATGATTCGATGATTGCAAAAGTAATAACGTACGGGAAAGATAGAATAGAAGCAATTGGTAGAATGCAAAAAGCATTATCTGAGTGTTACATAGGAGGAGTAATGAATAATATAGAGTTCCTTGAATCGATTTTCCATCATCCAAATTTTATTGCAGGGGAACTTCACACTAGATTTATTCCTAACTTTTACCATAATGGGTTTCATGGTGATTTTGTTACAGAGGAATGTGTTAAAATATCTATTTTAGTTTCATTATACGCTTACTTAGAAAATGAACAAGGACACTACAATAAAACAGTAGATGGAACGCTTATAGTGGTAGTAGATAACAATGAATATCCCATAAATACAAAATATCAGGATGGTACATTAACAGCAATGTATAATCATAACACATACTCTGTAAGAGGTAAATGGAAAGCAAGCAGCTATAAATTATTGAACTTATCGATTAATAATGACATAGATATTACGGTAAAGATAGATAAGCAAAATAATAAATATTTAATATGGTATGCTGGAATGAAAACTGAATGTTGTGTGTTCAAACCTCATACAGCTGAATTAAATGAGTTAATGTTAAATAATAAAATAGAAGAGGTTTCAGCAGATATTGTAAAATCACCGATATCTGGCTTATTAGTTAAACTATATGTAAGTATAGGGGATCATATGGAAATAGGACAACCTTTATTTATTGTAGAGGCAATGAAAATGGAAAACATCATCTGTGCAGAAACAACAATGATAATAAAAGGCATTCCTATTCAAGAAGGGAAAAACGTGCAAGTAGGTGATGTGATATTAAATTTGTATACATAAGCTAACTAAAATAAAGTTATCATTTTTATCATACTATGGTTTGATCTGCAACTTTATGAACGTTGTGTTTTAAAGCGATCTGCACAGTCAATGGTGTTCACTACAGTATTACGTATTACGGCAGTATTTTTATCCAATTTTTCGTATAATTTCATTAAAACACTTCCCTTTTCTTCACTTTTCCAAGCAAAGTCACTTAATTTTTATCAAATACAACCAGCTGAAGCTGGTGGTTAAAAAAACGTATGTAAAGCAGATTATGAGTTTAAAAACTAGATGTTAAAATCATTAGAATAGCTATGAGGACTTCCTTGTTCTTCAATATATTTCTGTACATTTGTAGAATTCACATTGCCAACTGTAACAGAAAAGTATCCTATTACCAAATGTGCTGCCATAAATATCTTTTTCTTATTACAATATCTACTTAGTTTGTAGTACATACTTAATCTGCACTTAGTACAGAACACTAAATGGTACTTTAAATTAAACATACTGTGAGAGCTATGTTTGTAATTCATGCTAAACCATACTAGAGTAGTCCAACACTAAAGTATATTATACTAAAGTGTTCGCCTTAAGGCGAGGGTGTTAACCAACCAGCCTCACTACATAAAGTCTAATCCAGGACTTAAAGTAATTGCTATACTATTTATTTTATTTGTTGGTGTGTATATCATACTTGATTGGCTTCAAGTAGAACTTCCAAAAGAATATTTATATTCTTCATTTATATTTGCGTTGTTTGTAGAAATTGTGAATAGTATAAAGAAAAAACTGAAACTTTTGAAAGCTAAAGGAAAATAATAGACATTATATAACCTGCTTTCCGATGGTAATTTTCGCGTTAAAATTTGCTTATGTTTCTCAAACACCATAAGTATTTCGCGGTGCTCACCTTCATTTCCCCTAAAAATTCTTACTATAAATTAGTTTTGTATAATAGATTTAATGTGAATATTATATTAATAATAATACTAACATTAAATCTTAATATTTTTATACTGTTGACTATATTCAGTATTATTATATTATCGTCCATATATTCCAATAGAATACCATATTTTGGTGAGAAAGTTATTTTTATCTACTTATGTAAATAAAATTGATGCAAAGGGTAGAGTGTCAATACCTGCTGCTTTTAGGACAATTCTTGAGGAGGAACAAGAAAATGTTAAGATTATCATTAGGAAATCTTTTTTGGATAACTGTATTGAGGTATCCAGCTTAAGTTATATGGAGAAGTTGAGTCAAGGTATTGATAATCCGGAGAATGTAATACCTCAAGTGTACTATGCTTTTCTCACTTTTTTTCTTTTTAATAGTGCGCAACTGACCATTAACGATGAAGTAATGGTTTTAATGCCAAAGAAGTTACTGGATGAAGTTGGTATCACTAGTAAAGCAATTTTCGTTGGAAAAGATAGGATTTTTGAAACCTTGAGTGTTGATGGGTTCTATAGTTACACTAGCAAAGTTAAAGAAATTGTAAAGCAAGAAAAAAGTAGTATATCTTTTATTGTATTATTATGCACACTCCGGTTTTACTGAAAGAAATGCTATCGCTACTATTACCAAAAGATGGTGGCGTATATGTTGATGCTACATTTGGAGCAGGTGGATATAGTAAAGCAATATTGGAGTCAGCTGATTGTAAAGTATGTGCAATTGATAGAGATGAAACAGTAACCAAGTTTTATTATGATCTAAACACCAAATATTCAGATAAAATAAGGCTGTTCATTGAGAAGTTTAGCAATATAAAAGACCTACTGAGTAATAATGACATTAAAGGTATAGACGGAGTAGTTTTTGACATAGGAGTTTCATCTATGCAGCTTGATAATGGAAATAGAGGATTTTCATTTATGCATGATGGATCACTTGATATGAGTATGGATAGCTTTTCTCATGTAAATGCTTCAACATTTGTTAATGCTTTACATGAAGAGGAGATTGCAAATACTATATATAACTATGGAGGGGAACGTCATTCTCGCAAAATTGCAAGAGCAATAGTGGATGCACGAAAGAAAAAACTCATTAAAACTACGTTTGAACTTGCAGACATTATACGCTCTGTGGTGTTTCGTGGAAAAAGTAAAATTGATCCTGCAACAAGGACATTTCAGGCAATTAGGATATGGGTAAATGATGAGCTAGGTGAGCTGGAGAAAGGTATTAAAGTTGCATCTGAAATTTTAAATGAGAATGGCAAATTAATTGTTGTGGCTTTTCATTCTTTGGAAGATCGCATAGTTAAAAACTTTTTTAAAGATTTGTGCAAATCAGGATCTGCTGATTGTAAGAAATTCTCTCTTCTGAATAAAAAAGTAATTAAGGCAAGCGTAGAAGAAGTGAATGCAAATTTGCGTTCGCGTTCGGCAAAATTAAGAGCTATACAGAGGTTGTCATGAGAGCATTTTGTATTATCTCTATAATTCTATTTTTTTTAGTGTGGTGGGATTATTTAAGGTTAAGCTACATGTCCAGGAGTTAAATAGGGAATTAATGAAAATGAAAAGTGAAATTAGCTCAGTGCAAGGTGACCTGAAGGTTTTACAGGCGGAGTGGAGCTATTTGAATAATCCAGCAAGACTCGCAAATCTTGCAAAAAAGTACTTAAGAGGTAATTCTTCGATATTGACTAGTCAAGTTAAAGATCTTGATTCTTTACAAGGTAGAAGCGTGTTAGCACAACTGAAAACTCCAGATCAATGAAATGTTATGGATAAGATAGACCGCTTAAGGACAAGGTATAGCTAACTTAAATAAGGTTTGTCGTTTTGTTATCCTATGACTTGATCAGAGAAAAAATCTAGAGATTCCATCGTCACGCGCTGGAGTGACACCATTAGCTACGAATTTGCCTAAAATACAACGTTTATAACGCCAATTATTGATTAGAAGAAAGTAAAAAAGCCAGGGGAAATATGGTAAACTCCAATATTGTAAAAAAACTAAGTGGGTACTACAGAGGAAAAGAATAGCATAGAATTATTT
>JARBCG010000172.1 GCA_028803175.1 Wolbachia sp. | reverse complement strand
GTTTCATATTGTTTAAAGGGCAAAAAGCCAAGAATCTCCTCTGTCTGCTTTGTTGGTTAATCAATAGTTGGTGTTAAAACGGGTATTATGGTACTTAGCAATAGACTATCCATAAATAGATGATGGTCTGATATTATTGTCATAGTTTTGTGAGCAAGTGATGGAATAGCTTAAAGCTATTCCCCTGTGAACTATATAGAACGTGATTCTATATTTTGTAGAGATTGATCTGGACTACCGACAATTGTATTGTTGAGTTACATCAGTAGTATCATTTATACTAAATAGTGTTAGTGGTGCTCCTACACCATTGGCCATATTACTAAACAATAAATGACCAATAAATGGTGCTATTGGTGTAGATATTACTGCCAACGAAGATAGTAATGCACTTAAAAATCCACTACCTTTATTAACTTTCATATTGCTATTTTTATGTAGTGAAGTTGGTGGGTTGACACCATTGCATTAATGCGAACACTTTAGTATAACATACTTTATAGTGTTGGACTACTTTAGTATAGAATACTTACAGGTCAAACAGCAGTGCGTAGCAGAGAAATTATCAGGGAAGTGTGTAATGAGTAATTCCAGTTATTCTGGTAGGTTTTTTGCTGTTAGGTAGTAATTTATCTGCACATTATTCATCAGTTTTTTTTCGCAATATTGGAGTTTACCCTATTTCCCCGGCTTTTTTGTTTTCTTCTAATCCATAGTTGGCGTTACTAGTGATATCTTTAGCGGCATATTGGTATATTGGTGGTCAGGTACACACAGATAATTATTGTGATTATAACTTAATCTAAATAGACTGAAGGGTTGTTGCTTAAAACAATAACCCTTATTTGAAGCTATATTTAAAAATCTAATTTTAATCCAGCCAAAAATACATAACCATAATTGTTATTTGTTACTGTAGGCTCGCTTGTATAAAATCTTACAAGGTCAAAATAGTACGAAGTACCTATAGCAAATGGATATTCAAGACTGAAAGCATATGATATTAATTCTTTTGTACCAAGATTGGCTATGTCTATTCCCATAGTGAAATAAGTTATGCTTAACTTGCTGGAATCAGTATTATAAGCTACACATGCGTTTGTATAACATGTATTATTCGTCCCAGGATTCCGTTTTTTAGCCGATTTACCGCCATTACCATATGAAAAAATCCAATCAAGGTTAAAGAATTTTAAATTTGCACCCAAATTCCAGTGCATTAATTGATTATGGCACTTGCTATCATTAAGATTTTGATTTTCACAGTCAGTGGAATTCTCTCTTGCAGATTCACCGGTTAAAGCAACGGTAAAATTTATATCGTCTGACAGACCGTTTTTGTAAGAAAGACCAGAACCAATCAGATTACTATACTTTAAATTATTTTTTCCCAGAACGTAACTTAATCCTAATTGAAAGTTATAAAATTCAGGGGAAATATAACTGATTACTGGTTGTTTTGACTTTAGTTCTAATCCATTATAATTGCTATAGATATTAGGTTTAATCCAAAAGGCATTGTCTTTATCATAGCCAGCACCGTCATATTTTTTTTGCCAATCTTCCGCTTTACAAGTTGTCTTGCGATCATTACTACCACGCAGGTTTGTATAGTTTGCCCAATCACCATTTACTCCACCAGCGGCAGTGTAAATCTTTGAAGTGTTAATTAGCATACTCTGACTAACTGGGCTTCCCTTGCCATATTCAATCGATCCAAGCCCTTGATTTTTAATGATGAAATATCCTTCCGATATTTCTAGTTTTTCTACTAACGCTTTTAAATCTCTGATACTTAGAATTCATACTTTAACATAAAATCCCATCTGAGTATTTTGATAAACACGTTGCAGATAAAGAAGACGTAAGCTTGAATAGCTCGATGTTTTATCTTTATGTTTATATTTAGAGTAAAAAGAATCCTGAAAAGCATAACCGAATTTTAAATCAATTTTTCCATCTAATTTCACATAAAACATTTCTTTATCGAGAATTACCTTAGCATTGGTACTATTTTGTAAAAAAAACAATAAATGGAATATTACTAGACAATATCTCAATTTCATGAGTAATTTTAAATTTATATATATAAAGAAATTAAATTTAAGTTTAAACTTAGTATAAGTAAAAAACAACTGTGAAGGTATTTACCGCTATATTTTTCTTACGAATAAAATCGATACCATAATTATAATATATTACTATAATGAAAATAAGAATGTTATTAACGGAGTGAGATATGGAACTAGCAGTAGGAAATAGTGCGCCTGATTTTGACTTACCAGCAGATTCTGGTAAAAATTTATCATTAAGTGAATTTTTAAATAAGAAAAATATAGTCCTTTATTTTTATCCTAAAGATGACACACCAGGTTGTACTATGGAAGCTAAAGGTTTCAGAGATAAAATAGATGAATTTGCTTCATTGGATACAGTAATAATTGGTGTATCAAAAGATAGCGTTAAGTGTCATGCTAATTTTAAAGCAAAATATTCTTTACCGTTTCATCTAATTTCTGATGAAAATGCTGAGATGTTAGAAAAATATGGTGTATTGGTAGAAAAGAGTATGTTTGGCAAAAAATATATGGGAATAGAACGCACTACTTTTTTAATAGAAAAGCAAGGTAAAGTAGCGAAGATCTGGGAAAACGTGAAAGTTAGTGGACATGCAGATGAGGTTTTAAAAGAAGTAAAGAAAATATAAAATTATAATTTTATTGCTTGATATGAAAGGGTAGTATTTTATTTAGACTTGTTAGCTACATTTTATGATCAACTAATTGTGATTCACTAACCCAATTATTTCTTTCCTGGTTAAGTCTGTCATCTAATATTGCCTGCCTTATTGACTCCATTAGTTTATTAATGAAGAAAATATTATGAATAGTAACTAATGTGTAAGCCATTAACTCTTTAGCCTTCAGTAAATGATGTATATAAGCTCTTGAATGTCTTCTGCATGTAAAGCACAAACAATCACTTTCGATCGGATTATCATCTAACTCAAATTGCTGATTTCGCAAATTAATGTGCTCTTTGCACTTCGAGGAAACGGAGTTTCTATTTTTCACTTTAATCAGTGCACCACCATGCCTTGCTAAGCGAGTTGGATGGACACAATCAAATGTATCGATTCCAAGATTTACACCATTAAAAATATCTACAATTCCACCGATACCAAGTAAATGAGTAGGCCTATCTTTTTTAAAGTGTTCTATAGTAAAAGAAACAACATTGTGCATCTGCTCTTTACTTTGGCCAAGTGATCCGCCTATTGCTTGACCAAAAAATGGCAAACTATTGATGAAACTACAGCTTTCTCTGCGCAAATCTTGATATACTCCCCCTTGGCTAATTCCATATAATGACTGTTTACCACAGTTATTTTTTTCAAATTCGTTCAGAGAACGTTCAGCCCACCTATGACTCATAAGCATTGATTTTTCTGTATATTCCTTACTGACATTAAAAGGAGTACATTCATCTAAGACTACAATCAAATCTGCCCCTAATTTCTGCTGGATTTGTATAGATTTTTCAGGAGTTAAACAATAGGTTTTTCCGTTAATATAAGAACGAAAAATTGCCCCATCCTCGTTAATTTTTATTAGTGTTTTTTGTTTATTTCTTATTCCTTTTATCTCTTCTGAAACTGATCCATGGCCTAAACTAAATATCTGATATCCACCTGAATCAGTTAACATAGGTCCATTCCATCCCATCATCTTGTGCAGGCCACCTAGCTTTGCAACTGTCTCCTCTCCTGGCTGAAGCATTAAATGATAAGTATTAGAAAGTATCATCTGTGTGCCTGCTTCACTAATTCTTTCGATATCTACAGCCTTGATTGCAGCCTTCGTCGCACAAAATATGAATGCTGGTGTTTCTATATTACCATGTGGAGTTTTAATTGTGCCAACTCTTACAGAACCCGATTGCTTAGTTATTTGAAATGAAAATTCTTCCTTCATCTATTTATTTGAAAGTTTTATTATGATGTCTTCTACCTTTTTAGGAGTGAGGTTTTCGTAAAAATCATTATTGATTTGTGCAACAGGAGCATTAACACATGCACCTGGACATTCAACTTCTTTTAGAGTGAATAGATTATCCTTAGTTGTCTCACCAATATTAATTCCCAGATTTTTTTTGAATGCCTTCAAAACTTCTTCACTATTGCACAGCCAGCATGGAGTAGTTCTGCAAATTTGCACCAAATATTTACCCACTGGTTTTAGATTATACATAGTGTAAAAGTTGGCCACCTCGTATACACGAATATGCGGAACATTTAATAAGTCAGCAACATAGCGCATCGCTGGTTCATGTACCCACCCACATTGCTCTTGAACCAAATATAGCAACGACATAACAGAACTTCCTTCTCTACCTTCTGGGTACATCTTTATAAACTCTTTTGCTTTTTTGAGATTTGCTGATGTAAAACTGAATTGATCTTCTTTTTTTGCCACTTATTAGGTTCGTATAAATTCTAGCAGATTATACATGAAGAACCAACAATTGCAATATTATGTTATCCACAGGGTAATACTTTTCATATTGATTATTTACCCAATTTGTAAACTATTTTCTTTACTTGCACCAATTTCCTATATTTTATGTAGTGAGGTGGGTATGTTAACACCCTCGCCTTAAGGCGAACACTTTTAGTGTGGTTTAGTATGGATTACAAACATAGCTCTCACAGTACGTTTAATTTAAAGTACCATTTAGTGTTCTATACTAAGTACAG
>JARBCG010000171.1 GCA_028803175.1 Wolbachia sp. | reverse complement strand
GTTAACACCCTCGCCTTAAGGCGAACACTTTAGTATAATATACTTTAGTGTTGGACTACTTTAGTATGGTTTAGTATGGATTACAAATATAGCTCTCACAGTACGTTTAATTTAAAGTACCATTTAATGTTCTGTACTAAGTACAGATTAAGTACGGATATAGAATACTTACAGGTCAAACAACAGCGCGTAGCAGAGAAATTATTAGGAAAGTATGTACTGCAAACTACGTGGATATCGTAAGCGGTAATATTACTCCTGACCATATGCTAATCTCTATGTCTCCAAGCATGGAGCTATCTAAGTTGGTGCAGTATATTAATGGAAAGAGTAGTCACAAGTTATCCCAGGAATTTAAACACTTAAGAAGAAGATATTTGGGGCAGCATCTTTGGCAAAAGGATAGTTTGCTGCTACAGTTGGCAATATGAATTCTGCAGATGTACAGAAGTATATCGAATGATTTTAAAATCGAGTTTTTAAACTCATAATCTGCTTTACATGCGTTTTTTTAACCACCAGCTTTAGCTGGTTTTAATTGATAATTAATCGGTAACTAGCAGTAGAGCTTTCTTTAATAAATGATTACAATGTTCCTCTCTTAAAAAATTAAATTATTATACCATTATCTCTTGTCATTTCTATGTCATCTAACGAACTATCAGGTTGTTGTATTGAACTGTAAAATGACGATTGTAAATAAAAAAAATCTCTAATTCTATTTAATATATTAACAAAATCAAAATCATATGTGATATCAGGAGAAATCGACAATTTTTTATTATGGATTATTTCATAGCCTAGTGTTTCAGTAAAAAAGATCGTTAAATCCAACAATAAAAAACCTACACTTTTATAAAAGGATTTCTTATCTTCATCAGTACTTTCATTACTACGGTATGCCTTATCGTAAGCAGAATAATATTTCATTGTACTTGAAACTACGAACAAGACTGCTGCTGTTATAAAAAGGTAATTTACTACCACTGGGTCTAATAATGGTACATAGTAGTTGTATTCATTAGCTTTTTTGTTGCAAATGAATACTTCCTCAAAAAAGAATTTTACATGAAAATTAACGTTGATTAATATAAAGAAACATAACCATATTATTGCTAATTTTTTTGCTATAATTTCTATTTTTCTTATTTCACGTTTAGGATTTTCACTACTTTTTGATAGACCATTTATTGAGTCAAATAAATATTTTATAATTGCTGGAAGTATTAGCAGTTTTAGAATATTCCTGATAACTTGCAGACTATATTTATTATTTTGCGTAAAATTGCAAGTAAACCTTAACAACATTTCAATGCATAAAAGCGCCACCCTTAAACTGAACACCAATACATCAAACGCAATTTTCTTATTTGTCTTCTGTGTACTTTGAGGCACCTCATTCCCTTTAAAAATACCCAAAGCTAAAATCTATTTCACCAAGGTATTATAAATCAGTCTTATAGTATACAAGAAAGGATACGTTAACGCAACGACATAGTGTAATTGATCCAATTAATTAGAAAGAGAAAATATATTAATTGCCTAAACTCTATTGAGCTAAGTTTAAAGGTAAATTTTTTATTAAAAAAGTATTGACATGCTAATTTCACATGATATCTTTATATATTAATTATTTAATAGTATTGATTATGATATTAAGAGAGTGTTCATGTTATTTATTTTAATAAGGAATCCCGTATTATCGATTAGTATATTTAAGAGTGAATATTAGATAAAGTATCACTCCGCCCAAGAGAAATAATGAAAAGAGGCTTATTAGTAAAAGCAAGAACAATGGTTATAGCTTATAATCATCCAGGAGGAAGTGCAAAACCTTCAAAACACGATAAAAATTTAACTAAAACCTTAGCACTTGCATACAGCAATATGGAAATAGAGCTAGTGGATTATATAATCGTGACAGAAAAAAATACTTCAGCTTTGTTAAAAATTAGTTATTGTAGTGAGATTTAAGGATCAACTATGAAATTACTATAGCGGACATCTATGCAGATTAAAGAACACTGTAAAAGTTTGGATAACAATGGAAAACAAGAACTTTATAGGCAGGTAATAGAGGAAGTAAAAAATGCAATTGAAAATCATGATATTGATGAGCTGAAAAAGTTAAGTAAAATTGTAGTTGTGATAGAAGAGTCTGCGATAGTTAAGGATTTTGATGATGAAAACCCACTGAGGCCAGCAAATATTGTAGTGGAAAGTAATGGCCTAACTAATTATTTTTTAGCCTTGGTGGCTCATCAAAACTATATGACTTAAGAGAAAATAAAGAAGAGGCGCGCTATACCAAGCAATCAAATCAGATGATGTTGAGTTGGTTAAGCATTTTTTGATAGTTTTGCTGCCTGAAAAAATGAGTAAGACGGATTTGAACAACCTAAAGAAAATACTATCCAACTACAAAATAGACAAGTTTCTACTTTCTTTAGTTATGGAAAGGATATAGGAAGATGAGCTACTTTTCAAAATAGACAGCATGATTGAGCTTCTGAAAAAGTGTGAGAAATTTAATGGATTGGAGTATAAGGTCAGAAGGCTAAAATCAGAGCTTGAAAGCAGCAAAAGTAAATATCAAATTGAAGTAATGCAAGCAAGTTAAGCTGGTTGATTTAATTGATGGAAGGAGAAAATTAGTAAAACAATTGCTGATAAGATATAGCTAAGTAAAATTTTGTTAGTTGAATGGCTCGTATAACTTTCGTGTTTTATGCTAAAGGATACTCTTCTCTTGAAGTTCTTTGATTTCATCAGCAGATAGGCCTGTGGATTGTGATATGGTATCAATTGATACTTTGGCTTTAAGAAGGTTTTTAGCCATTTCAGTTTCCCTTTCTCTTCTTCCTTTTTCTTCGCTGATTTGAATACCTTAATCTCTGCTCTTTTCAGCAGCAAGATCAAGCTTATATTCTAGGATGACTTCTTCTTTTTTATGTACACTCAAAATTCTTTCTTCATAGGCTGCTAAACCTTTTTTATCCCAGCTAAACCTATCTAACTTATCATATTCGACCTTTATTATTAGCGCCTGTTCTACAATCTCTTTTAGATCTTAATCTGTAGTATCTTCTGCATATTTAAAAAAGGAATACCAGCGCTCTACTATGTTTTCTAGTTGTTCTACTTCACTTTTAGAAAACTTAGGTAATTAAATAAAGACAAATTAAAAATCTTTTAAGTAATGTCCATTGGTTTTTATATCACGTATATTATGAGTGGATACATAATTAATCTCTTGAGGAAATAAGTTACAATTGGAAATAGCTAAAAAGTAAACTTTCTGTAAATCAATGTGATTACCAGACCTATCTGGTTGTCATGAATAAGCCTTAGCAGCATATAATTGAGCACATTTTTCAAAGCCTTTATCTCTAGCTACCTGCATTTCTATAACAAATCCATTACTAATAGAATCTTTGCAAAGAATATCAATCATACTTTGTTTGTCAGAAGCAATCTCAAGATCCATAATAGTATTGAGAAATTCTACTTCTTGTACTGTATTTATTTCGGTAAATCATAAAATATCATTTAAGAAATGAATAAGAATGTTTTTATTCTTTTCAGAGCCAAAAATTTTCTTGAAACTTAAATCATTCCTAGGATCGAGAAACTTAGGAATAGCCATAACCGAGATGATCAAAATACTACCTGTTGTACATTATTAATCACCAAAGTTCAATTTTCTTGTTGTCCTATTGTCAAAGAGATGAAACTCAGTGATACTGCTTGAATTTGCACTATTCAGGTTTAATATGAATTATAATGACTCTATCGATATAACAATAGGTAAAAAAGTAAGGTTATGGAGGCGAGCGAGAGGATTGACAACAGTGCAATTAGGAGAAAAGTTAGGTGTTTCATTCAGCCAAATAATGAAATATGAGAATGCTTCAAACAGAATCTCAGCTAGTAAGCTATATAACTTAGCAAAAATTCTCTCAGTAAATGTATCGGACTTTTTTGTTGATATGTCTGCGGACTTACATGAAGACAACGAAAGCGATACGGAAGGTAGAGAAGTAATAGAGCTGATCACAGACTACAGAAAAATCAAGAAGGAGTTGCAGGGATCAGCTCGCTTAGTAATAAAGTCCTTTCCCAGGGATTAACGTTCCAAGGATGTAGTTTTATAGCTTTTTACTTTGTCGACCCAGTAGATGGTTTCACTGCTTTTAGGTCCAGCACGCTTGATTACCTCGCTAGACTCTGATCTTCCTGGTCTCATGAAATATCCTTTTTCTATTGTTGTGTTAATAGACATTCCACCAAACAAGCAATTTCGCCCTACTTTTTCTCCAATCTTTTGCAGCTCATTCCATATTTCTTGATCTTCTATCTCAACTCTTACTTGATTACAGCTTTTTGCGTCATGGTATACTCTGACGTGTAATTCTCCTAAGCTGGTTGGAAACGCTATTATAAAGGAGCTATTATCTGAAACATCCACATAGTTTCTTTTTCCATTTTCTTCAGTTTTGATTTCAACTTCACCACTACCGATCTTGAGAATATTTCCACCAATCTTTAAATCACCTTTGCTGAGTCCTAAATTTTTTGTACTTTCTACAATTTTCGCAACTTCAACTTTAGAGTTATATGAAAATTTTATGAAAAATGTCTTGTTATCTATCTCCACACTTTCAACATCTCCTGTGATGGCTGCATTCTCTGCAGCTTCCCTAAGTTTTTTGAGCCGATTGTATATGTGTGGTTCAACTTCCTTTTTTACTTTATTGCAAATTTCAACTATTTTTTTATCACTTTGCTCGTCAAAATCTGCACCATTTAAAGCTAATTTTTTGATTATGTTTTCTCTCTCATTTTGTTTAAATTCATAATTAAAAATCTTAAATATTATAATATCAGAAAAGCTAAATCCATCTTCTCCACACGCATTAATCCTTACTCCTGAATACAGAGCATAATCTATGATTTTGTTTAACTCATCTATCTTTTGGGCTAAAATAGCTTTTTCCAAAAATTCACTTAGTTTTCTATTTTCATATTCGTTTATTCTGATCTTACTCAAAGCTGGTTGAAATGGATTAAGCTCTTCAGGATAGTGTTTATCTGTTTTCGAAGAAAGTACCAAACTAGCTGACAAGTCTTTAAATACGTCTTTTAATGCATTTTCTGGTGTTAAGTTAAGTTTACTCATTGTAGCCTCCACATTTTATAATATAAACTTCAGTTATGAATAAAGGATTAATATAATATACTTATTACGACTAGTCAAGCCTTTTAAAGATTATTTATGCTAAACAAAGAATGTAGAAATAAAACAAAAAATACTAATATGTTCTATATTTTTATTAATAAATAAAATATAGAACATTTCAATAATTGACTTGACTCCAGTCAAAATCGATTGCTTTATGTCCACCATTGCAGAAAAAGCAGAGTAAATAATTGAAATCTTTTAGTCGTTAATTAATAGGTAATTTTATGAATGATAGCAAAAACAAAAGGAAAGAAGAACTAGAAATAAGAGTATTATCAAGTGGTTATAGATCCTTGTTTGATTATGAGTTACTTGAGCTGATTTTATATTGAAAAGTAGAAAATAAAGCAGTTTCAGAAAAATTAATAGAACTATTCAAGAGTATCGGCAAGGTGATAAACGACAACTATGGATTAGAAGAAAACAAAAAAGCCGGAAAATATGGTAAACTCCAATATTGTGAAAAAAACTAAGTAAGCTATTGTAGTGCAATTTATGGATCAATTATGAGATTACTATCATGGACATCTGTGCAAGTGAAAGGACACTGTGAAAGTTTAGATAACAAAGGGAAACAAAAGCTTTACAGGCAGGTGCTGGAAAAAGCAAAAATAGCAATTGAAAGTAACTACATTGATCAGCTAAAAAAACTAAGTGAGGTTGCAGTTGCAATAGAGGAATCCAGCGAAAAAATGCTGCTTAAATCCTTTGGCGATGGAAATCTGCTTAAGGAAGCAAATATCGTAGTAGAGAGCTATTGGTTAACTAATTATCTGTTTAGTCTTGGTGATTCATTGAAACTCTACGACTTAAGAGAAAATAAAGAGGAAGCACTTTACCAAGCAGTAAAATCAAATGATATTGAGTTAGTGAAGCATTTATTGATAATTTTGCTATCTGAAGAAATAAGCAAGCTGGATTTGAATTATCTAAATTAGGAACTATCCAAAGCTTATGAAGAGCCAAATCTTTCGCATGATATGAAAAATTACCATGAAAACAAGATAAGGCTTTACGGTTTTCTGTTTGGCTGTAAGCATAATATGGATCCTATAGAACTATTTGCAAACCGGCCCCAGAGGCTGACTATGAGATAGATAGGCTTCTACTTTTTTTGATTGTGGAGATGGTAGAAAAGGAGGGGTTGATTTATAAAATAAACAGCATGATTGAGTTAAAAAAAAATATGAAAAATTTGATGAATTGGAGTATAAGATCAGAAGACTAAAATCAGAACTTGAAAGCTGAAAAAGGAAATGAAAGAAATTGAAGCATAATATATTCAGCAGATTGATTTATTCGAGAAAAGGAGAAAGTTAGTAAAACAATTGCTGAATAGGCATGACAGGCCAAGTTTCACTAGTTGAATAATTTTTATAATGCTAGTGCTAAAGCTCTTTCAATATGCATAAGGACTTAGCATATAATATTTTCTATAAACTTCTACAGCATTATTAAATTTATATTGCTCTGGTAACGCCAACTATGGATTAACCAACGAAGAAGACAGAGGAGATTCTGGGCTTTTTACACTTTAAATAATATGAAACAAGGGTAGATAT
>JARBCG010000170.1 GCA_028803175.1 Wolbachia sp. | reverse complement strand
CATATGCTAATCTCTATGTCTCCCAGCATGGTGCTATCTAAGTTGGTACAGTTAAGGGAAAGAGTAGTCACAAGTTATTCCAGAAATGCGTTTTTTTTAACCACCAGCTTTAGCTGGTTGTATTTGATCAATTATATTCTCCTTATTCATATTTGGATCATTCTCAATTGTCTGGAATATTATTTTAAAATCCTCGTATAACATAATTTCTCTTCAGTTTACAACACGCAGTTTAATTATTATATATTTTTATAAAAAAGTCAAATATGCTTAACAAGGTATAGCTTAAAACCACTCACTACAAAAGCTCATTTTCTCTTATATAATTAGCCAAATCAAGAAAGGTAAATCTGTCTCTTGTAGCAAATGCAAGGTTGACAATCTTGTAGTATTGCTCTTTATTCCAACCTAAATGTTCTGGTAAGTGTGGAATTGATAATTCTTCAAATATCTTCTGTAGGCGCTGCATAGGCAATAAATTTTGCCTAACTAAATTAGAAATATTGCTCCATTCTCTACAAATAACCTGATCAACTTTTTGCTGCATAATTTGCTTTTGCTCTAAAATGTTTACAAATTCAGTATTACCAAAGCACTCAGTTATATGTTCCACATTGATAGGAATTGGTCTGACAACTGGATTTTGTATCGATAATATTTTTTCCTGTAAATTAGCCATGGTAATAGTTGCAACAGCAACTTTTTCACCATGCAGTGAGGAATAGTCTCTTGTTACCATCTCCATTGCATGGGCTAT
Source organism: Wolbachia sp. (assembly GCA_028803175.1). GTDB lineage: Bacteria > Pseudomonadota > Alphaproteobacteria > Rickettsiales > Anaplasmataceae > Wolbachia. The sequence continues at coordinate 2,232 of JARBCG010000170.1, read as the reverse complement.
CATATGCTCTCCTTGACTTGCAGGATAGCTGCCTCCTGAAATAAACATTCCAAGTCCTGAAATTAATAAAGCTTCCATCAACAACATAATTGTATCCTTACCTTTCTCAACAAGCTTTGTGTAGTCTTTAAGCAAAATTTGCTCCAGTTCATGCACAAATGTAAAAGGTAATTCGTTATACTCTGTGCCAAGCAGCATGTGAGATAACAACCAATCAGCTTGAACGGTTGAGCGGCAAATGAAGTCTGCGAAACCGCTTAATGTAAGATGTAGTGGTGCGTTGGTAAGCATATCAATGTCGATATATATTGCTTTTGGAAGATGTGCATCAAGTGATTTTTTGTGTTCATTTACTAATATTGAAGCATTCGCAGAGATATATCCATTCATGGAGGCAGCTGTAGGAAATGATATATAATCCTTTCCTTCAAGGTAGCTTGCATATTTACAGATATCGTTAACAGTGCCACTACCAAACGCAACTATTAAATCACTACCTTTTGCTTTATTTCTTACTAAATCTACAATTTTAGAAGAAGCAATAGAATTACCAGGAAGAATTAGATGAGAAATTTTGTTCAGTACATTTCGATTCAAAAGTTTTGCTGTGTTTTCATCTGCAACTAAAAAAATGTCATTTCTATACTGCCTACATATTTCATCAATATTGTCTGCAAGATTATAGTCTATACTTATTTTTTCTATAGGAATTTTGTGTAATATTTGTTTTAAACAATGCATAAAGTGTTTACAATATAGTAATATCAGTATTTCAAAGTTGACATGAAAATTGATCCTGTAGAGTTAACTAAGAAGCTAATCTCCTTTGAAAGTATAACACCAATGGATGGTGGAGCAATAGAATATATAGCAAAAATTCTCAAGAAAAGTGGTTTTGACTGTAAGATTTTAGAGTTTGGTAATTATGGAACTAAGGTTAAGAATCTCTATGCGAAATATATAAATGGAGTGCCGAATTTATGTTTTGCTGGCCATATTGATGTAGTGCCGCCAGGCAAAAAAGATTGGACTTCTAATCCATTTAAGCCAGAGGTTAGAAACGGGATTCTATACGGAAGAGGTGCAGCTGATATGAAAAGCGGAGTAGCTGCGTTTATTGCTGCTATGGTAAATCTAATCGCAGAAAAGTTTCAATTTAACGGTTCAATAAGCACACTAATTACTAGTGCTGAAGAGAGCACAGAAAGATATGGAACAAAAGCGGTTTTGGAGTGGATGAAAAGTAAGCAAAAAAAGATAGATTATTGTGTAGTTGGCGAACCAACAAGCAGTGAAAAATTAGGCGATACAGTAAAAATAGGCAGGAGAGGATCAGCAACATTCGAACTAATTTGCTACGGAAAACAAGGGCATGTTGCTTATCCAGATTTAGCCGATAATCCGATATATAAGATTATAGCTATACTAGGTAAAGTCAAAAATACTACTTTTGACCATGGTAACAAATATTTTCAACCATCAAATTGCGAAATTACCACTGTAGATGTTGGAAATAGCACTGACAATTTAATACCAGGTTCAATCACTGCACGCTTTAATGTCCGGTATAACAATATACAAAAACCTGATGGTCTACATAACTTCATTGATGAAATTTGTTCTAGTGTTACTAAGGATTATAAGCTCTCTATGCATAACAGTAGAGACGTTTTTCTATCCATTCCTGATTTAAACACTGATATCATGCTTGATGCGATAAATAAAGTTACCAACATTGATGCTATGCTTAGCACAAGTGGTGGTACATCAGATGCTGCATTTATCAAAGATATGTGTCCAGTTATAGAATTAGGTATGATCAATAGAACTGCACACCAGGTAAATGAATGTGTAGCAGTTGATGATATAAATAAATTAACAGCTATATACAAGGAATTCATAGAAAGTTATCTCAACTCTAACAACAAAATAGTGAGTGAGATTAAGGTTATCAGTAATATACCAGGTGGTCCATTGTTAGCCTAAACTAATTTTCTCGATAATAACTTCGATCTACTTCAAATTAATTATACCATAATATACATATTTTACTAATAAAATTAACACTATAATAATTATTTTTATATAGTGAGGTGGATGAGTTAACATCATCACCTTAAGGCGAACACTTTAGTATAATATACTTTAGTGTTGGACTACTTTAGTATGGTTTAGTACGGATTACAAATATAGCTCTCACAGTACGTTTAATTTAAAGTACCATTTAGTGTT
>JARBCG010000169.1 GCA_028803175.1 Wolbachia sp. | reverse complement strand
GAAATTATCAGGGAAGTATGTACTGCAAACTACGTAGATATCGTAAGAGGTAATATTACTTCTAACAATATGCTAATCTCTATGTCTCCCAGCATGGCGCTATCTAAGTCGGTACAGTATATTAAGGGAAAGAGTAGTCACAAGTTATTCCAAGAATTTAAACAATTAAGAAAAAGATATTTGGGGCAGCACCTTTGGCAAGAGGATACTTTGCTGTTACAGTTAGTACATTGATCTATCGTATGTAATGGTGTATTGCCTTCACAATCTACAGAATTAGTATTAGCTCCTTTCGTAAAAAGGTATTTGACTATTGGTAAATGATTGTTTGCAACTGCTATATTTAATAATATATCATGAGAGTATAAATCATTAACATTTATTTCTTTATTATAAAAATCCTTAATAGTTTTATAAAGATATTCAATAATACTTAAATTCCCATTTTTAATTGCGGTATATAATACGTATTCATCTTTAGTATTACTTTTAGGTAAAAGAAACTGAACAATTTGAATATGACCTTTTTCAACTGCAACATGCAACGGTGTACATTCATCCAAATTTATGTCAGTAATAACAGCTCCTTTTTTTGTAAAGATATTCAATAATATCCACACAATTATTTTTAGCAGCATAGTGAAGCAATGTATCATCATGACTATCCTTAGTATTTACAAGCTCAGGGTGTTAAACCACCTACCTCACTACATAAATTTTATAATTACTTAACTAAAATATTAAAGATTCCTTGCCATAATGAGAGAAATTTATAGAGTTACTAGACTTCTTCTAAGACTTTGTCATTATTAATCTTAGCTGTCTTTCCAGCTGAAATCTAGAAAAAGAGGTCAGCGTTGCATGTTTGCGTAATAATTTCCTATGCGTACCTACAGAAAAGATATCTTTCATATATTACCCTTGTTAAATTGACCTTATTAGTAAAGCTAATTACTATCTATAGATAACTAAGTGAAGAATATGGAAACAGATATAGTAATAATAGGTGCAGGGCCGGTAGGAATATTTACCGCCTTTCAAGCAGGTATGCTTGATATGAAATGTCATATAATAGATATTTTGAATCAAGCTGGAGGGCAATGTACCGCTCTTTACCTAGAAAAGCCGATATATGATATACCAGGTTATCCTGTAATTACTGCTCAAAAGTTAATTGAACAGCTAATAGTGCAAGCTTCACCATTTGAACCTGTTTATCACCTCAGTCAAAAAGTAGAAAAGATTTTGGACAATAACGGCGAAAATTTCACTGTTATTACTAATATAGACACAGAGATAAAGTGCAAAACTGTTATCATTTCTGCAGGTAACGGAATATTCGAACCCAATCGTCCACCTTTAGATGGTATATTAGAATATGAAAATAAATCTGTATTTTATAGTGTAAATAAAATCTCCGATTTTCGTGGCAAAACTATAGTCATTGCAGGAGGTGGTGATTCTGCAGCTGATTGGACAGTAGAACTTGCCAAGGTTGCGAAAAAAATCTATGTAATACACAGAAGAGAAAAATTTCGTTGTACTCCAGAAACTAGAAATAAGCTGGACTCACTTGCAAATGAAAAAAAGGTAGAGCTTACAGTGCCATACCAGCTACATTCACTAGTAGGAAATAATGGGAAGTTGGACGCAGTAGTAGTTAAACATATTACAACAAAAGAAGAAAAAGAAATATCTGCTGATTTTTTACTGCCATTTTTTGGATTATCAATGAACATTGGTCCAATAAGTAATTGGGGCATACAGTTAGAACATAGTCGTATAGTTGTTGATCCTACTACTCTTCAAACTAGTAAAGATAGGATATATGCTATTGGCGACATAGCTACTTACTCAGGCAAGTTAAAATTAATATTAAATGGTTTTGCTGAAAGTGCTATGGCTTGTTATGATATATATAAAATAATTTATAACTCTCCAGTTAATTTTCAATATTCAACTGCAAAAGGAATTCATGGAAAAAAAAGTGAGTAAAATTTCTTCCAAAATCACTTAAGTGTATAGCAAGTTTTCCAGCATAGCCCTTGCTTTCTTATATGTTTTGCTTTTTTCTCTATACTTGCTAATAGGTTTAATAATAAACGGCAGCCCTACAATTGTTATGCTTAAAACGCCAACTATGGATTAAGCAACAAAACAGACAGAGGAGATTCTGGGCTTTTACCATTTAAACGATATGAAACGAGGGTAGATTGTGTACTAATAAATTAATTGGTAATCTATGACGAGAGTGTTAAATTTTAAACTTATTTTTTAAATAATCAAAAACTATCTCAATAACAGACCGTTTTCTGAGTAAAACCTTCTCATTAAGCGGTATTAACGCATTTGAAAAAGCTCCATTTTCATGTATCCCTTATCTTCAAATAACAGGCCAGTAAGCCTCTTTGTCATAAGTCTCTCTT
>JARBCG010000168.1 GCA_028803175.1 Wolbachia sp. | reverse complement strand
GAAATTATCAGGGAAGTATGTACTGCAAACTACGTGGATATCGTAAGCGGTAATATTACTCCTGACCATATGCTAATCTCTATGTCTACCAGCATTGAGCTATCTAAGTTGGTACAGTATATTAAAGAAAAGAGTAGTCACAAGTTATTCCAGAAATTTGAACACTTAAGAAAAAGATATTGGGTGCAGAACCTTTGGCAATAGGATACTTTGCTATTACAGTTGGCAATGTGAATTCTACAGATGTACAGAAGTATATCGAAGAACAAGGAAGTCCTAATAACTATTATGATGATTTTAACATCGAGTTTTTAAACTCATAATCTGCTTTACATGCGTTTTTTTAACTACCAGCTTTATCTTGTTGTATTTGATACTATAAAGTGGTAATAAATTATGTTTTTATCTAAAATATTCCTGTAATGGCTTTACTTCTAGCTTACTATTTTTTACGTATTGAATTGCAAGAACTAGAGCTTTACTTCCAGATGCTGTAGTGCTGTAAGCTATATTCTGTAAAATAGCAGTCCTTCTGATATCTTTGCTGTCTGAGACCGATTTTACACCTTTTGATGTGTTAATCACTAAGTTTATTTTCCCATCTTTAAGCATATCAACTATATGAGGCCTTCCTTCTCTTACTTTATTTACAGCTTTTGCAGCAATGCCATTACCATTTAGATATAAAGCGGTGCCTTTGGTCGCATATATTTCAAAATTCAGCTCTTTTAACATTTGAGCAACTGGTAATATATATTCCTTATCGTCATCTTTAACTGAAATAAGAGCTGCCCCTTCTATTGGCAATTTATACCCTGCAGCCATGTATGCTTTTGCAAGTGCGGCTTCAAAAGATGAATCAATACCCATCACTTCTCCTGTTGATTTCATTTCTGGACCAAGCAAAGTGTCAACTCCTGCAAAGCGTGAAAAAGGGAAGACAGCAACTTTAACTGCAAAGTGGTCGAAAAACCTATTGTATAGCTGTTGTTTTAGCAAAAAACTATCCGATGTCACTCCAGCACGTGATGCTGGAATCCATATACTTTCCTTCTTGATCCTAGTGTTAAGCACTGGGATGACAGATAATTCTGTAATATGTCTACTTTGATCTAGCCTTTTACCCAAAATAACCTGAGTAGCAAGCTTCGCAATAGGAATGTTAATTACCTTGGAAACAAAAGGAACTGTTCGACTGGATCTTAAATTTACCTCAAGTATGTATACATCACTCTCTTGAACGGCAAACTGAATATTGATTAGACCTTTTACCTCTAATACCAGTGCTATTCTTTCAGTTTGTTGCTTTATCTCTTCTATAATTTCGCTACTTAATGTATTTGTTGATATTGAACATGTGGAATCACCAGAATGAACTCCGGCTTCTTCAATGTGCTCCATAATTGCTGCAATAAAAACTTTTTCTCCATCGCATACAGCATCAACATCAACCTCAACTGCATTAATTAAAAATTTATCAAGTAGCAGCGATCCATGTTCAAAAATTTTAGTTTGACTTAGGACATACTCTTTAAAGCTTTCAATATCATGCCTGATTGACATAGACTGACCGCCTAAAACATATGACGGTCTGACCACCAATGGAAATCCTACTTTCTTCGCATGATCAAGAGCTTCTTCAGCTGAGTAACAAATAGAATTTATAGGCTGTTTTAAATTTAGCTCTAAAGCAAGATTTTTAAACCTCATGCGATCTTCAGCAAGATCTATGGAATCAAAAGATGTACCTAAAATTTTAAAGCCTCTTTCATTCAGCACTTTTGCTAATTTCAAAGGTGTTTGTCCACCGATTTGCACTATTATGCCAACAAGCGTGCTATTTTCTTGCTCTTTTTCTAGTATCTCCAGCACGTCCTCTGCAACCAACGGTGCAAAATACAAACGGTCAGCGGTATCACAATCGGTTGAAACAGTTTCCGGATTGCAGTTGATCATTATTGTTTCGTACCCCATTTCCTTGGCTGCTGAAACTGCATGTACACATGCATAATCAAATTCTATACCTTGACCGATTCTGTTTGGGCCACCGCCTAAAATCACAACTTTATTTCGATAAGAAACATTTGCTTCACATTCCGTTCCATCTATCACCTGATTAACTGACGCTGGTTCTTGACTTCCGGACCCAAGTGTCACATACTGGGATGACATCGGAAAGTGATCTGTTTGCTTTTTACTGAAATAATAATGGTTACGCGAAGGATCTATTGCACTACCTTCATAACAGCCATACATGTAGGCAGTACTTGATTCAAACTCAGCGGCACAGGTGTCTACGCGTTTATAAACTGGTTTTATACCAAACCTTTTTCTTATTTCTTCAATTTGTTTTGATATCTTGCTGCTTAACTTTGCCAGTCTGGCATCTGAAAATCCCATTTTCTTTAGCTCTAATATTTCATACGCGGTTTCAGGCAGACCATTTTCTTTAATTTTTTGTTCAGCTGAAATAATCATCTGTATGTTTTGCAAAAACCATGAGTCGTAACCTGTAATTGAATTTATTTCTTCTATATCAATTCCATGACGTATAGCATCAGCAGCAATTAGCAATCTATTCGGCAATAACCTGGCCAACTGAGATTTTATGTTGTCAATATCCGTATTTTCTGGAAATACTTCATCAAATCCTGTGAGACCTGTTTCAAGTGAACGAAGAGCTTTTTGAAGTGATTCATTAAAAGTACGCCCTATGGACATCACTTCCCCTACTGACTTCATGGAAGTTGATAACTCACAATTCGTTCCATTAAATTTTTCAAATTCAAATCGTGGAATTTTAGTGACGATATAATCAATCACCGGTTCAAATGCAGCAGGTATTACAGGAACACAGTCATCACGTATTTCATCAAGCGAGTAGCCAATAGCAAGCTTAGTTGCAACTTTTGCAATAGGATAACCTGTTGCCTTTGAAGCAAGTGCAGAAGAACGAGAAACTCTTGGGTTCATCTCAATAACAACTAAACTACCATCTTCTTTAGGATTGACCGCAAATTGTACATTTGCGCCGCCAGCGTTAACACCAATTTCTCTGAGCACTGCTATTGAGGCATTTCTCATTTGCTGATATTCTGCGTCGCGCAAGGTTAAAGCAGGAGCAACGGTAATGCTATCCCCGGTGTGTACTCCCATTGGATCAACATTTTCTATTGAACAGACTATTATACAATTATCTTTATAATCACGGATAACTTCCATTTCATATTCTTTCCACCCGATAATGGATTCATCTATCTGAACTTCATTTATTGGCGAAATTTTTAGAGCACTTTCCGCGATATTAAAAAATTCTTCCTTATTATATGCAATACCACTGCCTTCACCGCCAAGAGTAAATGATGAACGAATGATTGCAGGTAATCCAACATAATCTAAAGCTTCTTTTATTTGTCCTTGATTTTTTATGATAATACTTTTTGGATACTTTAGTCCTATTTTATCCATAGACTGACGGAATAACTCTCTATCCTCAGCCTTTTTAATTGCTTCTCTATTTACCCCTATTAATTCTACATTATATTTGTTCAATATCCCATCGTCTGCAAGTTTCACAGCACAATTTAAAGCAGTTTGCCCGCCCATTGTTGGCAATATTGCATCTGGTCTTTCTTTGATTATGATTTTTTCTATGATCTCAGGCAGTACTGGTTCAATATAAGTTACGTCTGAAAATTCTGGATCTGTCATTATAGTTGCAGGATTTGAGTTAATTAAAATAACTTTATAACCCTCGCTTTTTAATACTTCACAGCTTTGAGTTCCAGAATAATCAAACTCACACGCTTGACCTATAACTACCGGGCCAGCTCCTATAATGAGTATAGATTTTATATCTGTGCGTCTTAGCATAATGATAATAATAATTCTTATTTAAGCAATGTTACCAATCTTTGCCGCATATGTGAATTTTTATTGATCGCAAGGTACCTTTATGCATCTGCTTCATTTCAGTCTAATTTCTTAGAGATAACCACCATTGCAGGACGGAGTAATCTATTTTTTATTGTGTAACCAGTTTGTAAGACTTCTATGATAGTACCAGATTCTTTTTCACTATCTACATTCTCCAGAACAGCTTGGTGTAAATTACTATCAAAAAGTTCACCAAGTGGATTTATTTCTTCTATCCCGTATTTTTTTAAATCACTTATAATCTTTTGATGTGCAACATTAATTCCTTCATGAACAGGGTCGTCATCTTTTAAATTCTTTATTGCTTTCTTTAAATTGTCACATGAGTCAATCATATCTCGCGCAAATTTTGCAACTGCATAATCATTTGCATCACCAATTTGCTTCTGCATAATACGTTTTATATTTTCATTATCTGCAACGGCGCGTCGTAAATGGCCCTCAAGCTGATCTGCGCGTTCTTTTAATGCATTCAGATTTTCATTGAGGTCACCAACTTGTCCATCTCCATCCACCGAGTCATTACCTTTTTGTTTATTTACCATATCGACAAATTTCTTCTTTTTTTCTTTACCATTATCTGACATATTACTACCCCTAAGAATCTAATAAATATATAACGATTAATTGCAAAATATCAAGTATTAACTACATTTGCCTTTCTATGCTTGCACTTAGAAAGTCAATTAATACAGTTTTATAAGGAGAATCAGAAAAGGTGCTTATATCACTTTGTGCCATGTTAATATAGGATTTCGCTTTTTCTATAGAAAGTTGAATGGCATTGTGCTTCTTAATATAGTGTAATGCCTGGTCAAAATCACGCTCAGTTGAAGAAAAACATTTTTGCCAAAATTTTTGTTCTTCTGGATTACTCTTCTCATATGCTATAATGATAGGTAGCGTCACTTTGCCTTCAAAAAAATCTTTTCCTGTTTGTTTACCGGAAGTATTTTGATCAGCAATATAATCTAATACATCATCAATTATTTGAAATGCCATGCCAAAATTAAAGCCAAAACTCTTTAATTTTTTTACTTCATCATTTGTTGCACCAGACACTATAGATACAGCTTCACAGCACGCAGAAAATAAAGATGCTGTTTTTTCTCCTATAATATCAAAATAGTTTTTTCCCATTTTTTGAGGATCAAAGTATGTTGTCATCTGTCTTATTTCACCCCTCACAAGCAAATACGATGCTTCAGATAAAGTGGATAGAACACTTAAACTGCCGCACTCTATTAGCCACCTAAATGCTAGAGTCAACAATAAGTCACCAACTAAAATACTTAATTTATTTCCCCATATTTTATTTGCTGTTTTAACTCCATGACGTGCTTCGCTCTCATCTAGCACATCATCATGAAGCAAAGTAGCGTTGTGTATAAATTCCACTGCTGCAGCAACGTTGATCCTATTATCTCCTGAATAGTTTAAAATCTTGCATATGATAAAAACAAGCTTAGGTCTTATTTTTTTTCCACCTGACTTAACAAGGTGAGATATAATATCAGTAGCAAGCTCAGTATGTTCATTATCAATATTTCTGAAGATAAAATCTTTCATAGCTAATAAGTCAGGAGATATGATGCTATTCAACTTGTCACTACTTACATTAGTCTTTGAGCTGTCGTTTAGCATTTAAAAGAATTAAGCTTTCCGTCCTTTTATCTTTTTTTCTTCTGTCCCTAAATTTATTATACCTTTTTTAATAAACCATAGAACTCTATCAGTTGCTTGTGCACCAACATTTAACCAATGTTTCAATCTTTCAGCTTCCACTATAACACGGTCTTTATTGTCTTTTGGTAACATTGGATCGTACTGCCCTATTCTCTCAATAAAACTCCCATCCCTTGGAGCGCGTGCATCAGCTACAACAATTCTATAAAAAGGACGCTTTTTTGTTCCAAATCTTGCCAATCTTATTTTAACTGCCATGTTAACCTTTGTTTATCTATTCACTTTAATTTTATATAGCTAATAAATTAAGTCAAATTAATTGTATAATTCACTGAAACTGCTGTATAAGAAACTCATCTACCTTGAAAAAGCAATCGACTATATATTATCAAATACGGAATAATTGACTTCTACTTTGTACTTTGATTTCAAGTAGCTAATTAACTGCTCTTTCAGGGACATCATAATATGCTTTCCTGTATCAAGAGTGTTTAACTTGCCATCTGATGAGTACATCTCTCTTAAGATGCCTATCATAGCTTCATTATTATGTTTAACTGGACTTGTCACTGAGCCAGTTGTTTTCATATTAAAAATCTCCGCAGCAAAGGAAAAAGGATAACTTTGTTGACCAATTTCATTGCGGTATATCTGCTCCCCTTTTAGTAACTCTATACCTTGAGTTTCTTCCACATCTGTTTTTTCTTTCAGCTGATCCACAATTTTTTGCCCAATTTCAAACATTTTTTCTTCTATAAATTTATTACGCCAAAGTTCCATTGTTGATGATTTGCCATGTTCAAAATCTTGTAATTTAGAAGGAATGGTATCAGTGATTTTCACACTCACGATAGCATCGCCAACACCATTAAAGTAACTTTTTTGGTCTTTTTCTCGAGAAAAGATGAAAGAAATAAGATCACTAGAGCTTTGTGTATCATTGCCACTTTGATCTTTTCCATTTGCATCTACTAGTCCGATAGTTTGTATTGGCAAACTATATTCATTGGATATTTCTTTAATCGTTGCACCATTATATACTTTATAGTTTGCCTGATTTATGAAATGATCGACCCTTTCAAAAGATTTTTGATTGATTAAAACTGACCTAATATCTTTTTTTAAATCAACTAAATCCTCATCTGAAACTTGATGCACATTTTCTATTTTTATTATATGCCAAGCAAAACTGCTTGTTAAAACTTCACTCACTTCACCTGCTTTTAGAGTAAACACTCCTTCTCTCATGGTCTCTGGAAGGAAACCTCTAGTTATATTATTTATCCTAATATCCTCAAGTTTTGTTTTGCCAAATTCTGATGCTATCTGTTCAAAACTTGTTTCGCTTTCCTTAAGAACTTTTCTTGCTTTTTCAGCATCCTCCTTAGTAGAAAAAATTAAGTTGGATATATCCCTTTGATCTTTAAGGGCTTGTTTCTCTATTACATTAGAGATTTCTTCATCTGAAATTTCAACCTGATCTTCAAAGTACTTTAAATACACAGAAATGTATTGCGCAGCTCGATACTCAGGATAATAAAAATTAAATTTATTTTTTTCATATAAATCAAGTAAGATTTGATTGTCTAGTTCAGGAATATTGGTAACTGCATCTCTAGTTATTTCACAATGTCAACTACTCTAGTTTGATATCGACTTTTATATATTTGTTCATCAATTTTCTCACCAAAAGTTATCGGATAATTATCTTTAAACAGAGAAGTCATAAACATAATTACTGGTAAGACTTTTTTTAGCTTCGATACATACTCCTTTTCCGTCATGTGGAAGATATTCAGCATTTCATGGAATTTATCTTTATCAAATTCTCCTTTATCATTTTGAGAGTATTTTGTATTTTTAATATACTCCTTAATTTAGCCTTCTCCGACTTCTAACCCTAAATCGCTTGTCAAGTTGAACAATAATTTTTGTTCTATCAGTGCATCAAGTAAATCATATTTCAATTTTTGTGTTTCATTAGAGTTAGTATTAGAAGTTTGCTTACTGTAATTTTGATATAGAGATTTGTATTCGTTTAACGATATAACCTCTTTTCCAACTTTAGCTACTTCTTCGTCACTATTACCATCTGATAAAAGATTACCAATCTCCACAAAAATTAATAAACAAGCTAAAACAATAACAATCACTTTAGTGAAAAGATTCTTAATATTCATAAGTGCAAAAGTTAATCGGCAGTTAACTATAGAATAATGATAATTTGATCATTGTAAACCTGTAGGTTTGCTAGTTAATATGTGTATCTTAATGAATATTCTAATATAACACAGTAAAAATTTAATGATATGATAAAATGAGAATATATATTTAATCAATATATTAAAATAGACCTTGTTTACTGAAAATGTTTATGAGTAAAAAGATTTTTAGATTGTTTTAATCCACAATTGGGGTTTATGGTTCTTGCCACAACATCACTCATCAAAAAGCATTAGACAGATTGTAAAGCTCTTGGTATTATCTAAATTATTTTTTTAGTAATAAATTAAGTTTGGAAGGGTGGCCGAGCGGCTAAAGGCGGCGGTTTGCTAAACCGTTATACGATTGAAAAGTCGTATCGAGGGTTCGAATCCCTCTCCTTCCTCCGTATGTGGTGTTTGAGCCCTTCTTTATATTAAATTTAGTATAATACAAAACCCTCTATATTAGCTTACTTTTGACCAATTTAGACGTATACCAACATACCTTATTACTTTACCGTAATCCTTTAATACTACTTTTATAATGCATATCTTATGGGAAGTTTTCTCAGAAACACCCTTACTTTACTTTTTTCGTGTTTTTAAAAAAGTCAATAAGTAAATAATTAAAATTTTTATCACGCTTTAGTTGATGATGAAAATAGAGAAGATGAAGGTGACTTGATTGTTATAGCTGAAAAATTAAAGCCAGAGCATATGGCTTTTATGGT
>JARBCG010000034.1 GCA_028803175.1 Wolbachia sp. | reverse complement strand
GTACAGAACACTAAATGGTACTTTAAATTAAACGTACTGTGAGAGCTATGTTTCTAATCCATACTAAACCATACTAAAGTAGTCCAACACTAAAGAAAAATTAATTGTGCACAAAATTGAGAGTTATCTGAAAGATTTAGATCCTAGGTTAGTCAAGAAATATAAAGATATACTTGTTGATGGAAAATATGAAATGGACGAATAAGCTGACTATCAAAAATCAGAAAAAAGTAAGTATACAGAAGATATGATTCAACTTTTTTTGATAAGAAAAAAGATTCTAGCACTATTTAAATTTATGACAAATAGTAAAAAATTAGCGCAAGCTGGAATGGCAATGGTAAATATGCTGCTTTTAAAGGGCATACACCCAGATGATATATTTTAGATACTAATTCTCTTGGAAGAGGAGTTGCAACAGAAGTTTTAAAGAGGTTTTAAGAAAGAGGTATTCATTTAACATTAATTCATTGTAATTCTTACAGTTTACTCCATATGGCATAGGAGATTTTTTACGAGGTGGCTTCCTGCAAAATTACTGAACATTTGGTTTAAAAGTTGCAAATTGGAGTTTAATCCACAGTAGATTATAGAAAAGATAAAATGCCATGTATTAGTTGTTGGCAGAAAAGGCGATACTGTAATTACAGAACCTACGCAACTTGCTGGTAAACTTGAAGACCTAGTTATTCCTAAAAAAACGTTCAGAATAAATGTAAAGCTTGAGCATGACTCTAACAAAGATTGCAACAATAAAAATATTCACATTGATTACGGGAGCATTTAGGTTGTAAATGTGATAATAATGGTACAACAGAATACATAAGTCATGAGGAAATGAAACGCCAATTTATCAGAGTAGCGTGTGAATATTTAAAGGAACATGGGTTTAATGAGAAGTTCGATCAAGAACAATATAGTGAAAGTTATTTCTCTAAAAGTTTAACAGGAATAAAACTAATGCCTATTTTTGGTGAGCTAGATAATTTAATACCATGTGCAGAAATGAAGCCTACATCAATTTTCAATAAAATAAATGATTCGATTAAGTTAAATAATTTAGTACCATGTATAGGATAGTAAAATTTTATGTTTTTTTCTATAGTTACTCTGTAACTTCGGTAGACAAAGAAAGAAAAATTATTCTTGCTATACCGTAAGTACGTTCCAAAATTATATTAAAATTTCTATTACATTGAAAGCCTTCATTTTTTTTGATTTCCAGCACTATCAATGCGTCATTTTTTAGCCAGCCTGAGTGAGCTAAACCATCTAAAACTGATTCAACTAGATTGCTGTTATATAGTGGGTCTATAAAAACTATGTCACACTTCAAAATAGGTTTCGGTAACTTATTGGCGCTGCAGCAAATTAACGTGATATCATCTGTGATTCCAAAATTTTCCGCTGTTTTTTTAGGTAATTGCAAATTGTAATAGTCTGAATCTACCATAAATGCATGCTTGGCACCACGGGAAAGTGCTTCAAATGATAAAGAACCACTACCACAAAATAAATCAAGTACACTTGAACCGTCAATAGATTTTCTTGAAGCAAGCATACTAAATATTGCTTCTCGAACAATACCCATAGTTGGTCTTGTGGTTAATTGCTTACCTGTAACTATTTTCCTTCCGCGGTATTTTCCTGCTATGACACGCAGCATATTAATCTCATTAAATGACTAATTATTTAATACTATATAATAATGTCAACCTAACTTTGTAAATAGTTAAAGTGTATTTTCAAATTCGCTGATTAAAGTACCTATATCTTGTGGCAATTCAGAGTTGAATTCTATGTATTCTTTACTTTTTGGATGATATAACCCTAATTTGCAAGCATGTAGTGCTTGCCTGTTGAAATTACAAATAAAATTAGAATTTTTAGCATATTTAACACTTTTACTACTATTTTTCCCGTAAACTTGGTCACCAACTATAGAATGTCCTATGTGGCTCATGTGTACTCGAATTTGGTGTGTTCTACCTGTTTCTAAAGTGCATTTTACTAAACTTGCTCGCCCTATTACTTTTTGCACTGAGTAATTAGTTATTGCTGATTTACCAATAGTCTTTGTTACACACATCACTTCTCTATTGCTACATTTTGGAGCAATATTAGTTTTTATCGTTCCATGCTGACAATGTAATACTCCCCAGACTATTGCTAAATATTCTCGCTTTATTTTACGATTTGATAATGACTCAGATAAAAAACTATGAGACTCTTCATTTTTTGCAACAACCATTAACCCACTGGTATATTTATCAAGTCTATGTATAATTCCTGGTTTTATGTGACTATATGGAACTTTACTAAGATGCGCAATAATTGCATTCAAAAGTGTATCATTGTTTGTCCCGATACCTGGATGAACAGTTAACCCACTTTGTTTGTTGAGCACTATAATATCTTCATCCTCATAGACGATATCAAGTTTTATACAGTGATTATGTTGTATTAATGTAGGTTCATTACTAGAAATAAGATGCACTATATATTCTTCACCTGGTTTTACTATGTGATCATTACTCATTATAGGTTTACCGAGTAATTTTACCTGTTCATTTTGTATTAATTTTTGAGCTTTACTGCGTGATACATTACATTTTTTAGCTATATAGCTATCCAGTCTTAACTTTTCTTCAACATTTAAAATTGTTACTGAATTGTCTATAATTGTTACCCTGAACAAGCTACCCTAAATGCTGCATCAATATTTGTATCTACAAAATTCATTTCTGTACCAGGCTCAACTTGGATATCACCATGTTTATTGATATAACAAATAGTCTGCAAGCCATCTTTCCAGTAAATTTTTATTTTGTTATCGACGTTTAACAATGCCATCTCACCAATTTTTTCCCCTAGGCCATCCTTTATTTCCAGTTTAGTAGATTTTAATATATGGTGTAGAAATTCGCTTGCCTTGCCATTGATTTCTTTTTTCCACTCGTCTGTTTCTTTTTGTTTAGAAAATCCTTCTTTCAATTTTGAATTTTCTCTTTTTAGCTTTTCTGTCTTTTCTTTTGATTTTAAGAATTTATTTTCTTCTTTCACTTTCCTTTCTTCAGCTAGCTGTGCACTAAGATGGTCATTAGCACTACCTTCAGAATCACAACTAGTGTCACAACCGCTATCAAGTTCATTTGGTTGTTTTTGTTTACTTGTTAGGGATTTTTCTAGCTTTTCTAATGGTTTGTGTAACTCCGCTATAGTTGCACAACTGTGTGCATCATGAAAACGATCATCACTATCATCATTATACTGACTTGTGGAGCTATAACTATAGCTTCTTACCACTTTAGGATCTCTTTCCTTTGCAAAAAAACCTGTAGATATCCCCCAAAATTTTCCTGGTCTAAATCTCGCTACTTTATCTTCGATAGTATTTGCCACATCTGTCACAGCATTTACTAGCTCCACTAGCTTTTTCACATTTACTTCACCAAGTTTACCTCTTACGCCTCCACCAACTTCTTTACATAAAGCATCTATAATTCTACCAATATCTCTCAAGCATTTAGTTATCTCACGACTAGCTTCATTTTTCACTCCGCCTACATTCTTTTTTATGTCTTCCTCCAAATTATCAAGTAAATCCTTAATATTATTTTTTGTATCCTCTAAAAATTTATTAACATTACCATTGAAATTGCCTTCAACCACTTGAAATCTCTTATCCATAATATCACAGAACTTATCCCCTACTTCTCTTAAAACCCTAATAAAACAAGAGACTGGGTCATTTTCCTCCTTATCTGTTTCATGTTCTTTCGTTACTGATATAACTTTATCTGCTCTAAAAGGTTTAAAAGGATTTGGACTACCAAATTTTAATGTAGTATTATACTCTTGATTTATTTCGTTATTTTTCAGTTTTTTTAATGTCATGAAAATTCCAACAGAAGCGATAATAAACACTAGTAAAATACAAGATATTTCTACCCAGGTTTTAACGTTGGCAAAACTAAACCTGTTTTGTACCAGTGCACCGAATATAATCGCAGCGCCAATTACATATGGTATGGTCAATAAAATAATCTTATTCCTATTCTCTTGCTTTTGGTTTTTTAATATTTTGCTTTGCTTTTCAGAAATTGGTAAAATTATTGAAAAATTTTCTTTTTTATGGCCCACAGCACGTAAATTTGGAGTAATTTCTATTTTTAATGCGCTCTCAGCAATCTCGCTTATCTCATTATCTTTACCCCCTCTGATTTTTGAATCTATTAACTTCTCTTTGGTTATTTCTTGTTGATTCATGTATTTTAGAGTAAGAGAAGCTAAAAAAACTACTCCAAGGACGACTGAAACGAGAGCATAAATTGACATTAGCTTCGGGTTAAAAACAGCCGTGATAAAACTTAAATCATTGTTGGTTATGACAATTGCAGCAATATAAGATAAAGAAAATTGAAGCCAAGCATTTGCAACTGCAATAGGCAAAGTATTGTTTACAGAATACCTTGTTATTATAGTGAAAATTCTGCTAGGTTGCTTAGCAAGTTTATCTACTGGAGTCAGTCCGTGGTTTACATTAAAATGAAAAGGCAAAGCTGAGGAGTTTCTTCGAGTATCCGCATGCATAAATTTCCTTCCTTACATCTTAATTTATTTAATTATATATTAATAGTGCTTAAAAATCAAGCTTTTTAACTTAAGGGCAAGTGCCAAGGTCTATTAGAACACACTTTTTTAATCTTGATGTCATGACTTGTTAACCAAATTGAATGTGTGCCATATATTTCTAAATCAGCATACCTGACAATTTGAGTGTTACAAACTGGATATTCAAATTCACTCAATTGAATTATTAACATCAACTATTGATTAACCAACAAAGCAGACAGAGGAGATTCTTGGCTTTTTGCCCTTTAAACAATATGAAACTGTGGTAAATTGTGTAC
>JARBCG010000167.1 GCA_028803175.1 Wolbachia sp. | reverse complement strand
TTACCACAGTTTCATATTGTTTAAAGGGTAAAAAGCCCAGAATCTCCTCTGTCTGCTTTGTTGGTTAATCCATAGTTGGCGTTACAAACTCAAGAATAGTGGGCAAAAGTTGCTGGCCTCTTATCAGTATATCTATAGCAAGATTGCAACCCAATATAGAAATACCGGCTATAAGAGTGCAAAGCAAAGCTTTAACAAACACAGAAGCTACTTGTTTTAATGTATAAGGATCATGTTGTTGATCATTAATATCTAACTCATGTAAATGGTAATAGGCTATTTGTTTCTTATAAAAAAAGAACATAAACATACTACATTTTAACTGGCACAATTTAATAAATAGTTAATTTAATTTATTTAAGAAATCTTAATAATACTTAACCCACTTACTTTTCTATTTTCCATATCATGGTGAGCCTGAATTATTTCATCAAACCTATACCTTTTACTAATTCGCACAACCAATAGCTTTTTTCTTAGCATTTCAAAAATTTCCATCGCTGTAAGCACTAGAGTAAACCTATTACGCTTGTAATGATATATTGATGTACCAGTTGCAAACAATGAACGTGAGCTCAGTAAAGAAAAACTAATAGGAACAGCACCTGATATTTGCCCATAGGAAACATGTATACCAAACCTGCACAAAGATTCAAAAGAGATTTTACCAGTAGTGTAGCCTATAGGGTCGTAGACTGCACCTACTCCTCTGCCATTTGTAATCTCCATAATTTTAGAAACACAGCCTTTATCATTGTAGTTTACTACATGCGTACAGCCATTTTGCAGGGCTATCTTCATTTTTTCATCAGAGCTTACAGAACCTATAACTATACCTTTTTTATCCTTTGCCCATTGGCATATTATCTGTCCTAAACCACCATTTGCACCATGAACTAGCACAAAAGCACCAGGTTTTATTTTATAAGACTGATTAATCAAATAGTGAGCTGTCATACCTTTAAAAAGCACCGCAGCCACAATTTCATCTGATATGTCATTTGGGATTTTTATTAGATATTTCTGGTGTATAACACGTTTTTCACAATATGCTCCTGGATGGGCTGTGCAATACCCAACTCTATCACCGATTTTTAATCCTTCACTTACTTTCTTACCAAGCACTTCAACAACTCCAACTGCTTCCATTCCAAGAACTGCAGGTAAAGTTTTAAGTTTGCGGATACCTTTCCTATGCTCAAGATCATAATGATTCAAACCTATAACCGTATGACGTACTAAAACCTCTTCGCCTTTTGGTTCACCTATGCTCCTGATTACAAATTCTAATACTCCTGGCCCTCCAGTTTTTTTTATGAGTACAGCTTTAACCATGATGAATATAAGATAAAAAATTCAAACAATGCTACTTGATAATACTAAAAAAACAATTTCTAACACCTAGTACTTCCTAATTGCTTGGTCTATTACTAATTATTTTGTTTCATAATATTTTTCAACTAATTTATTGAGTAGTCTTACACCAAACCCTACTGCTCCTCTTGGACAAATGTCAGTACCCTTTTCGTGCCATGCAGAGCCTGCGATGTCTAAATGCGCCCAACAAGTGTCATTCACAAAACGTTGTAAAAATTGTGCAGCAATTATGCTATCTCCACCAGAACCTGCAGGAGCAATATTTTGTACATCAGCAATTGGTGAATCGATTATTTTATTATATGCTTCATTCATAGGAAAACGCCATAATTTTTCATTTGCCTCATTCCCTGCATTAATTAGGTAACCTGCTAATTCATCATTATTTGAAAAAAGACCAGAATATTCATTATTTCCAAGAGCAACAACAATGGCACCAGTCAGAGTTGCAAGGTCAATCATAAATTTTGGTGAAAATCTCTTTTGCGTGTACCAGAGAGCATCTGCAAGTATTAATCTTCCTTCTGCATCAGTGTTTAACACCTCTATTGTCTGCCCAGACATTGAAGTAACTACGTCACTTGGCCTTTGAGCATTACCATCTACTGCATTTTCTGCAAGTGCAACAACACCGATAGCATTTACTTTCGCTTTTCGTCCTGCTAAAGCATGCATAACACCAACCACAGCAGCAGAACCTGCCATATCGTATTTCATTGATCCCATACCACGTGAAGGCTTTAATGATACTCCACCAGTATCAAATGTTATTCCTTTACCAACAAAAGCAATTGGTTTTTGTTCTGTGTCAGCTCCATTCCATTTTATAACCACTAACTTTGGTTCTTTACTGCTTCCTTTTGCCACTCCGAGCAAAGCTCCCATGCCCTCTTTTTCCATGTATTTTTTATCAAGCACTTCAACTTCAAGTTCTAACTTAGTGAGTTCATCTTTGATACGATCAGCATAAGATTCTGGATATAGAATGTTAGGAGGTTCTGTTACAAAAGAACGTGCAAGGAATATGCCTTTACCTTCTTGTCTCAAATGTTCAAATAACTTTTCAGCACTACTTAATTGCCAGTTTTTGGTAAGTATTTTTATTTCTTCTATTTCTGTGATTTTTTCATCCTTTTTAGTTTTATACTTATCAAACTTAAAGCTACGTAAAAGTGCTCCATAGGCGATGTTTGCTATAACTTTTTCACCATCTTCAACAACTAAAACTGCAGCTTGCTTAATTTTTGATCTGCTTAATTCACAGTATATTTTACCACCAATATTTAGTGCTTTATCCTCATTCCATTCACCTTTTTTACCAAGCCCAACAACTATAACGTTTTTTCCTTCTGGTAGAGTAACAGAAAAAAACTCGCCAAAACTTCCATTAAAATTACTAAATTGTTTTATGTTGTCTATAATTTGCTTTCCTTGGAAAATTCCACCATCACTTATTGTTCCACTATCTTCAAATAAACCTGTAACTATCGTTTTAAAATTAGATGATATCTCAGAAATTGTTATCTTCATTGATTATAGCTCCATACTTAACTAGGTTAATGTTTATCAAATTGACTGAAAAATACAAGTTTTTATTAGACCTTATTTAACGATAAATTAGTTATGATTTTCCTGTTTTGATTGAATATTGATAATATAACAAAAGATTATAGTTAATTAAGAGATAAAATTATGATAGTTACCAGGAGAAAACTTTTTTTGAAAAATTTAATATAGATCATAAAGATGAATCATTACTTTCTCATGGTATAGAGGATAATGTTGTTTTTAATTCACAGCACAATTTATTGAACGCCATTAGATCTGATGGAGAAATGTTAAGAAAATATCAAATACAACCAGCTAAATCTGGTTGTATTTGATATAATCACTATTTTTGTTTGTATAACATAAGTCGTGGAAGAAAATCTCTTTCATGCTTTAATTTCACTAACTTTCTTTTATCTATCTCTTACAGTAATGTTTATGAAGCTATAATAGTTCTGTATTCCTGTCACTTTATATATTAAATTGTTATTAATAGTATGAAAAATAGATTTAAGAAAAATAATAGGTATAAAGATTGGTTTGATTTTTATAGAATTAATTTAGTGAATCTGGATGTACTATTTTAGAAAGTATGGTTGATGAATACTGTAGTAAAGCAAGAGAAAAGGAAAAAAATAAAATACTTTAATTATTTAAGATAAGTGCCAAACTTGAGTTAGATTTTTGGAACAGTGCATATAATTTTTCAAAATTTAATGTTGAAAACCACGCATATCAAGAGTAAACCTAAAGCCATTTGCTCTCAAAGTAAAACATAATTTAAGGTACGCAAAAAAATTAAACTGTATCTTCATAATCATTTAAATCCAATATTATCTTGTTTATATAACGTTCGTTTGCATCTTTAATAACGAATTTTACACCATTTTTATACTTTATTACTTCATTTATTGAAGGAACTTTTCCAGCAATTGAAAGAATTAAACCACCAAGAGTAGCATAATCTTCCTCAGGATCACGTAACTCTATGTTTAGATCTTCTTCTATATCCTTTATAAGAGCTCTTGCTGATACTTCGAATTTATTTTGAGGTAATTTAGTGATAGTATATTCTGGATTTACCTCATTTTCACTATCAACACTTGGTATCATTTCTTCTATGAGATCATTCATTGAAATTAAACCATCAGTTCCACCATATTCATCAAGTACAATAGCTAAATATGACTTAGAAGATTTCATCCTTACAAAGAGATTAGTTGTTTTCATTGAAGGTGGGACAAATATTACATTCTGTGCTATACTCCTCAAATTTAAATTTCTATCTTTATTGAAAATAATATCTTTCACATAGAAAAAGCCTATTATATTGTCAAAATTGCTTTTATAAACTGGTATTTTAGTGTGGTAAGCATTTTTTACCTTTTCTATTATTTCATGCTCACTTGAATCAATGTCCACTGCACATATTTCTGTACGCGGGGTCATTATGTCCATTATGCTACAATCATGAAACTTTAGTAAACTATTAAATATATTAAGATCCGGCAGATCTTTCATTAATGCTTCAGTTGCAGATTTCTTTAATAAAGAAATTTTTTTAAAGAGAAATAGAAAGATTTTATATGCTACTTTTTCTATTAGAGGTAAATGTTCTTTTTTTTTATTCAATTTATTTCCTGTAATGACAAAAGATGTTTTCAGGTTAAATTTATCCCGAAAACTGTTATTAAATATTTAATAAGTATGTGAATAATGTCAAACTAATTTGTGGATTACTACTTAATATGAAATACTAACAATCGTTCAACAATTTTTTCACCTGCATACACACAATTATATAACAAAATTTTCTTTTCCATAAGAAAATTATTAACATAACGAATAATTTACTTATACACATAAATTATAACAGAAAATCAATAGTATATGTAAGTTATTAACATATTTATTCACAAATTAAACAACGTAAATCTTTACTAAATTTTAGTTAATAACAAGTTATTGATAGAACTATAATTATCGCTATACTTTACATATACGTATACTAAAGAGCAAATTAAGTAGATTGGAAAAAGACAAAACAACAATAGCGAAAATTATTGTAGAAAATAAGCCAAACAAAAAAATACCAATTTGGCTGATGCGTCAGGCTGGAAGATCTCTTCCTGAATATCGCAAAGCAGTAGAAAATATCAGTGATTTCATAGAAATGTGCTATAACACAGACTTAGTGACGGAATTGACGCTACAACCGATAAAAAGATTTGATATGGATGCAGCAATAATTTTTTCAGATATTTTAATAATTGCTGATATTTTAGGTTACGATGTCAACTTAATAAGAGGTATAGGTCCAAGAATAAAGCCAATAGAGAACTTTGAAGACTTAAATTATTTTCAGGAAATTGAAAATAAAACCTTACCCATTCTAAACGCTATAAAAAAAGTCAGAGCTCAGTTACCAAAAGAAAAGTCTCTTATAGGATTTGCTGGAGGGCCATGGACAGTAGCATCCTATATCATAGAAGGTGGAAGTAGTAAGACTTTCTCTAAAGTAAAAAATTTTTGCCCCTTAGGTCTGAAAAAAATAATTGAAATGATCACAGAATCTACGATTATTTATTTGATCAAGCAAATAGAGTCTGGTGCAGATGTTATTCAATTATTTGATAGCAATGCTGGTATATTATCTAAAGCATTATTCAAAGAGTATGTTATTAAACCAACAAAAAAGATCGTTTCAGTGGTAAATGGTAGATTTCACAACTTTCCAATAATAGGTTTTCCAAGACATGCTGGAAGTCTTTACAAAGATTACTGCACACAGACAGGTGTATCTGCAGTAAGTATAGATTATGATGTGCCAACAGAGTGGGCTAAAACAAATATAAAAATTCCAATACAGGGAAATCTTCATCCAAATATTTTAGCCTATGATAGACGAAAAGCAATTGAAGAGGCAAAACGTATAATAGATTACTTTAGAGATTTACCTTTTATATTTAACTTAGGACATGGTGTGCTTCCTGATACACCTGTTGAACATATCAGTGAATTAGTAGAATTTGTAAAGAGCTATTGAGTTTTTAGTTATTTTATGTAGCTAAAGATTTTATAGGTTCTAATACTGCATGCATAATTTTGTAAATATCTCATAAGATTATGGAATAGATGATAAGGCATAAACTGCTGACATTGTCCAAAGTATTAAAAAATTATGTTACCTAAATGTGTTGACTAACAAGCTAATATTTGTATGCTGACGTTTAAGTATTATCTATAATGAGGCATATATGTTAGCAAATAAAGTTAGCGGTGATGAAGTTATACATCAAATAGAAACTTTTCCTAAATTAATTAGCGGACCTTCTAAAGATCCTTTTATTGGTCTTCCTGAGGGGAATAGAGCAAAACGAGATGATCATCCATTTTTAGGTACTAAAAGCGCTCACAAATTTGAGTACATAGATTATGATAAAGAGGAAGAAAGAAATTCTCTTTTTTCTGAGAGCCATTCTGGTAGTTTGGAAAATAAAAACCGTGGTAGGTATTTGATTGGTAAGATTCTTGAAGAAACTGAGCAGGAACTTGCTAAACATATAAAGAAAATAGAAGGCACGGAGGGTAATGCTCTTAGGTCTGTGCAACTTATGGTAAGAAGTCCAGTTAGAACTATGTTAAACGCAAGGATTGTGCTGAATGATAACACGCAGGAAATAAATATAAGTAATTTTCTCACTAGTAGTTTTTGTAAAGATCGTAAAATAACGGCAATCACACTTTTACTACCTGGAGATGAAAAAAGAGGAATACGTGGTCGAATTGATGAGAATGGAACAAAAATTTATGAAGTAGCTAATGGATCATATCAAATGACTTTGAAATGGTATGTTGAAGAAAAAGAATGTAATATTAAAATTAGTATTAGTGATGATGGTTCTGTAAAATTTATTGAGCGTAATGGTGTCACTAAAGAACAATTAGCTGCAAATAATGTAAAAGTTGGAAAACAATATGAGGCAAAGTTTTTAGATGAGGCGCTAGCATCACAAATCGAAGAGAAGCTTTCACATGAAGCACCAGTAGAAAGCTCTGAAACGGTGGAAGTTTTGAGTAGCCTTCAGCAAACAAGCACACCACAAAAACATAAAGCTCCTGATGCTATAGGCAAGTAAGAAAGAATGAAGCGTTCAATACAAGCTACTTGTGTGTGCAAGTAGCTTGTGTTATTATACGGGAAATTTTTGTGAATCTAAATTAGGCTAGCTGTAAAAAACTAAGCTGTGCCATTTGTTTTTTAACTTAAGAAGAGAAGTCAGTATCTTGAGTTATAAACATAAATCCTCCTATGAGAAGAAAGAATCCAATGTACATATTATAAACGCTAAGCATATGCGTGCACTCAAGTACTCACTTGCAAAAATGCACTACATTTTTACTAAAAAATTAATTAAAAAGTCTGCAGACAAAGATAGATTTCTGAGTTCTAGAAATATCTTTGTTGCAATTATAGTAAAATTGACTGAGTGTCAGAAGTAATTTTTTTTGAGCATAAGAGTTCTAATTTTGTTTCTCAAATGCATTCAGATATTTCTGCGTTACACGATTCTTATCAAACAATAAATGGGCTTAAAAGAGATCCAGTCTCAATTGTTTTAGCCATGAATCAAAATCAAGCTATTCAATTTCAGTTTTTTTAATAATTGGGTGTTATTTTTTATCTATTTTACCTAAAATCTCTGTTAGGATAGATTAATCGTTCTAAAACAGAGAGTTTTATGGTACTTGGTTCTACTATTACATTGGTTCTGTGAGAAAGCAAAAATGACCAGAATTTCATATATCGATGCAACTTTGATCACAGTTTA